>SYBY01000292.1 GCA_005788585.1 Actinomycetota bacterium
ACTCGCCACCGGCCGGGGTCTCGGCGACCGGCGGGGTGGCGCCACCCGCGGGCGGGGCCGGTGCGGCGGCGGGCGGCTCGCAGTCGGCCGCGAGCACGTCGATCGGGTCCGCGTCGACGGTGTCGACGCCGGCGCCGCAGGTCACCGTGTCGGCCACGCCGTCGCGTGCCAGGATCGTGTCGTTGCCCGCGCCGCCGTCGAGCCGGTCAGCCCCGAGGCCGCCCTCGATCCGGTCGTCGCCCTCGCCGCCGGTGATCTGATTCGCCCGCGCGTCGCCGGTCAGCGTGTCGCCGGCCTTGCCGCCGAGGATGTGCTCGACATCGGCGTCGATCTGGTCGTTCTCCGCGGTCTCGCCGTCGTCGGCGACACCGTCGAAGTCCACACGCACCGGATTGGACCGCACGGCGTACGAGACGGTATCCCCGCCTGTGCCACCGGAGATGACGTCGCGGTACCGGCCGAACTCGTCGCCTTCGAGGAGATCGTCGCCGCCTCCGCCGAGCAGGATGTCGCTGTCGCCTTCGCCGCGCAGGATGTCGGGACCCTCGCCACCGTGCAGCTCGTCGGTGCCGTAGTCGCCGCGGAGGTCGTCCGCGCCGCCGCGGCCCTCCAGCAGGTCGCCATCGTCGTCGCCGAGGAAGATGTTCGGCCGGTCGTTGCCGATGAAGTGATCGGGGCCGTTGCCGCCCCGGACGCGCTCGACGTCGGAGCGGACGTTGTCGCCCTCGCCGCCCCGCCCATCGTTGGCGACGTCGTCGAGGGTCACCCGCACCGGCGGGTCGTCCGTGACCGTGCCGACGGTGTAGGAGACCTCGTCGATCGACTCCGGCTGACCGGGGGTCAGGTCCTGCCCGCCGTGAAAGTCGTCGGGTCCGGGGGACTGCTTGAGCAGGTCGGCGCCCGGCCCGCCGAACAGCGTGTCGGCGTGGTCGCCGCCGTCGAGCGTGTCCCTGCCCGCGCCGCCGTCGAGGATGTCGAAGTCCTCGTTGCCGTCGAGGCTGTCGTCGCCGGCGCCGCCGGACACGACATCGGCCCCGACGTCACCGCGGACCCGGTCGCTCCCCGACCCGCCGACGAACTGGTCGTTGCCGCTGCCCATGATGGTGAACGACCCGATGTCCGTCGTGTCGATCACGGAATCGTTGCCGTCTCGCGGGAAGATCCGGTTGCTCGTCACGCGGTCGTCGTCGCACTCGACGCGCGCGTCGGTCACCGGCGCGCCCGTCAGGAACTCCTTGCAGGTGAGATCGCCGGCGCGGGCGCCGTCGGCGTTGTCGGTAACGACGACCCGGTCACCGGCGCGCGTGATGCGGATGTTGTTCTCTGCACCGCCGTTGGGTGCGTCTACCACGACGGCGTAGCGCGTCGGCGCGCCTGGTTGAAGCTCGCGCGTGATCTGGGACGTGGCCGCTGCATCGGCGGTGGAGGTGGTGAGCGTCACGCCGGCGAGGGCCAGCGCCCACGCGGTCGTGATCCGTGATGAACGGGCGGGGAAGGTGAACATGAGGAGCTCCGTGATAGGGGGACATACGCCGATGGTGGGTGGGCCCGCCGAGGGTTTCCAGTTCAGGAACTGGACCGGGACGGGGGTTGTGGAAAGGGATGTCCCGATGGTGCGCGGTCGCTCGCGCAGGTCGTGTCGAGGTGGCGACACTTGTGCCGTCAACCATCCGCGGTGCCTGCGGGAATACGGAACGAAGGCGTGTTGTTCCGTGACAGGAGGCGCTGCAGGCTGCCGGTATGGCCACCACGACCCGCCGGCGCAAGCCCAAGCCGATCCGCGCCACGCGCGCGCCCAGCGACCCGCCGGACTGGGCCCCACTGGTGCATCACGTCGGGCCGTTCCTCGCGCGCTGGTTCATGTACGTGGGCCGGTACCGGCTGGACGACGGCACGCACCTCCACGCCTACAAGCACGTCGACACCCGGCGCTACTTCCATCTGCACGACGACCTGCGCTGCTTCGTCTTCGACGGCGACGAGATGTACTCCGAGGTCCCGCGCCACGCGACGATGCTCCAGGTGTTCGGCGACTACAGCCGGTACCCGAGCGGGCAGGACGAGTTCAAGGTGTACCGCTCCGCCGTGGAGGTCGCGGAGTACCTCGCCGAACTGCGCGACGACGACCCGGTGGGTGAGGCCCCGCCGGACTGGCGGTCGGCGCCGGAGGCCTGGGAGAATGGAGCGCCATGACAGATCGCATATACACCGCATCCCGCCTCAACGCCGAACTCCTCGATGTCCTCGACAGCGTCGACCGCTCCGGCGATTCGGTCACCGTCACCAAGGACGGCCGCCCGGTCGCCCGGATCGTCCCGTTCGCAGAAGCCGCGCCGCTGGCGGGTTCCGTGACGTTCCACATCACCGACGACCAGCTCGTCGCACCGTCTGAGGAGGCGTGGCACGCCGACCGTCGCTGACCGCCGAGCGCGAGAGGGGGCGAACTTTCCCGCGTTGCGCCTATAGGAGGTATGACCACCTCCACGGGACACCCGCCGGTCCCACGCACCCACGCCGACTTCGCCATCGCCAGCCGCCGCGCCACGCGCCGTCTGCTCCTCCGCACCGCGGCAGCGCTCGCGCTGCTCGGGGCCGCGGCACTCCTCGGCTGGTTCGCCTTCATCACCTTCAGCCGTACGGCCGGCCCGGTGACGACCGGACCGTGGACGACCACCATCGGCTTCTCCATGGCACCGGGCCAGACCGGAGCGTGGGGCGACACCGTGCTCTACAACGACAGCGACACCGACGCCGTCCTCCAGGACATCCGCCCCGTCGACCCGCCCCCGGGTCTGGAGATCGTCGACGTGCTCGTCGGCGGGCCGGACCGCAGGTACGCGTCGGTCGGGAGCAGCTCGTCATGGCCAGACACGCGCGTGACCGACCTGCGGCCGGTGAAGGGGGCCACGATCGCGCCCGTCACGTCGCCCACCGGTGAGCGCGGGATCCAGGCCGTCGTCGTCTTCCGCGCGGCTCGCCCGGGACGCTACGTCCTCGACGGTCTTCAGGTCGACTACCGCGTCGGACGCCGCGACCACCGCCGGGTCATCGACGCCGGACTCCAGGTCTGCTTCCGGACACGCATCACCGAGCAGAACCGGTACTGCGACCGCTGATCGACCGCAGTAGGACTTCCACTGGAGCGCGCCGCCCGCACGCGGGACGCTGACTGCCATGACCACCACCCTCACCCCCGACACCTTCACCACCACGGTCCTCGAGTCCGAGGTCCCCGTCGTCGTCGACTTCACCGCCGACTGGTGCCCACCATGCCGCGCGATGAAGCCGGTCCTCGCCGCGCTCTCGGACGAACGCGACGACGTGCGCTTCGTCGAGCTCGACGTGGACGTCTACCCGGACATCGCAGCCCGGTACGAGGTCCTCTCGATGCCGACGTTCATCGTCTTCCGCCACGGTGAACCCGTCGGCAAGCTCGTGGGCGCGCGTCCGAAGGCGCGCTTCGTGTCAGACCTCGAGCAGGCGCTCGCGCAGCAGGGCTGACGCCGGCGTCCCGCCGCTCTCCGCGCTCAGCACGACCAGTGCGTGCGACAGCCCGGGGAGCGGCTCGCCGCCGTCGCGCCAGGACGCGGGGACCACGGCGCAGCCGAGCCCCTGGTCGACGAGCGCGAGGACGGTCGCGGGATCGGACGCCTCGAGGAGCGTCAGCGGGCCGAAGCCCAGGTCCCCGCACGCGGCGATGATCGTGTCGCGCAGCGCAGACCCCTCCTCGGGCAGCACCACCGGGGTCGCGCGCAGCGCCTCCACGCCGCCCACCGCGCCGTGAAGCACCAGCGGTTCGGCGTCACGCGCCGCCGCGACGACCCCCGTGCCCGCCGCGACGACCCCCGTGCCCGCCGCGACGTCCGCGGACCGCGGGTCGCCCACCGCCACATCGACCGTTAATTGCAAAGCATGCAGGCCTGCTATCTCTTGATGATAAAAAAGCTTTTGCAAAAATTGGATTTGTGCCCCTATTAGAAACAGTTGCGGAATTAAGAGC
>SYBY01000293.1 GCA_005788585.1 Actinomycetota bacterium
CCACATGCTCCAGCTGCTGACGCTGCTGTGCATGGAGCCGCCGGTGAACTTCACCGCCGACGAGGTGCGCGACGAGAAGGTCAAGGTCCTGCACGCGATCAAGGCGCCGACGCCCGACGACGTCGCGACCATGGCGGTCCGTGCGCAGTACACCGCGGGCGACGTCGACGGTGAGCCCGTCCCCGGGTACCTCGAGGAGCAGGGCGTCCGTCACCTCTCGACGACCGAGACGTACGCGGCGCTGCGCCTGGAGGTCGACAACTGGCGCTGGGCCGGCGTCCCCATCTACCTGCGGACCGGCAAGCGGCTGGCGCGCAAGGTCACGGAGATCGCGGTCGTCCTCAAGCCCGTCCCGCACATGGGCTTCGGGGAGAGCACCGCGACGGGCGTCAAGCCCAACCAGATCATCCTCACGCTGCAGCCGAACGAGGGCGTGTCGATCACCCTCGGCGCGAAGATCCCGGGCACGCAGATGCGCATCCGGCCGGTGAACATGGAGTTCCTGTACGGCACCGCGTTCCTGTCGCAGTCCCCGGAGGCGTACGAGCGGCTCATCCTCGACGCGATGCGCGGCGAGGCGACGCTCTTCACCCGCGACGACGAGGTCGAGGCGCAGTGGCGCATCTGCGACCCCATCGTCTCCACGTGGGCCGCGCAGCCCGGCCCGCTGCCGCAGTACGAGGCAGGCACGCCCGGCCCGATCGAGGCGAACACCCTGCTCGCCCCCGGCCAGACCTGGCGGGCCATCTGAGCCATGCCGGCGGTCAGCGACAGCGTCTGGCAGGAGCGGGACACCACGCCGGGCGCGATCGAGGCCGCGCTGCGCCGGATGCTGGCCGACCGCCACAAGGAGAGCGACTCCTACGTCCCCGCGCGCGCGCTGAACCTCGTCTGCGTCGTCGACAAGGAGTGGAGCGGCGAGATTGCCAACAGGCTGCGCAAGGTCGGCCGCTACCACGCGTCGCGCACGATCGTCTGCTCGGTCGAGCACGGGCGGACGACGATCGACGCGACCGCGACCATCGCCTCGGACACCGAGCCCAAGCCGGGTGAGTTCGCGCTGCTGCGCGAGACGGTGATCCTCGCGATCGGCGACCGGCACCTGCCGATGCTCAACCAGATCGTCGACCCGCTCGTCGTCACCGATCTCGCGACGGTCGTCTGGTCGCCGCACAACCACCCCGACGCGGTCGACGCCGTGACGACCGCGCCGCCCGGCGGCGCGCCGCTGGCGCAGGTCGTCCTGCTCGACAGCGTCGACGAGCCCGACCCCGACGAGGCGCTGACCCGCGTGGTGGCACTCTGCGACCGCACCGCCGTCGTCGACCTCGCGTGGCTGCGCTCGGCCCCCTGGCGCGAGCGGATCGCGGCCGTCTTCGACCCGCCCGCGCGACGCCGCGAGCTCCAGCTCGTGCGCGAGGTCTCGATCGGCGCGCGCCCCGGCTCAGAGACCGCCGCGCTGCTGCTGCTCGGCTGGCTGTGCGCGCAGCTGAACTGGAACCCCACGCGCCTGGCCCGCCACGGCGACACGCTGACCGGCAAGGTCCGCGCGCGGCGCGGGGACGTCACCCTGAAGGTCGAACCCGCCCTGCACCTCACGGTCCCCGGACTCGACGGGATCACCGTGACCACGGAGGACGGCGCCTCGACGTCGCTGACCCGCGGCACCGGCGGGCTGACCGAGCGCCGCACCGAGCCCGACGGCCGCACGCACGAGTGGACGGTGCTCGGCGCCTCCCGCGGCGAGGCGGGCATCCTGGGCGAGGGCATCCGCCAGGCGCTGCTGCGCGACCCGACCTACGCTCCTGCTGTCCGCGCCGCGCGCGCCCTCCTCTGAGACCCCGCTTATGACGACGACCGATCCCATGGCCCGCATCGTGGGCGACGTGCCGCTCGGCGGCTCGCCGTTCCCACCGATCGCCGAGTACGCCTTCCTCTCCGACTGCGAGACCTGCGCGCTCGTCGCCCCGACGGGGAACATCGAATGGATGTGCCTGCCGCGCATGGACGGCCCGTCCGTCTTCGGCTCGATCCTCGACCGCGACGCCGGCGGCTTCCGGATCGGCCCGGCCGACCACTACGTCCCGGCCGGCCGGCGCTACATCCCTGGCACGATGATCCACGAGACGACGTGGGGCACGAAGACGGGTTGGGTGATCGTCCGCGACGTCCTGCTCGTCGGCCCGTGGCACCACCACGACGACCGCTCGGAGACGCACCGCCGGTCACCGACCGACTACGACGCCGATCACGTCCTGCTGCGCACCATGCGCTGCGTCAACGGCTCGGTGGAGATGGTGCTCGAGTGCGAGCCGGTCTTCGACTACGGGCAGAAGTACGCGAACTGGGAGTACGAGGGCTCCGGCTACGGCGTCGGCATCGCGACCGCCCCGGACGACCCGCTCAAGCTCACGCTCACGACCGACCTGCGCCTCGGCTTCGAGGGCGGCCGGGCGCGTGCCCGCACGACGCTGCGCGACGGCGACGTCGCCTTCGCCGCGCTGACGTGGAGCACCCACGGCGGGCCGAAGACCTACGAGGAGTCCTACGAGCGGCTCGTCAAGACCGCGGACTACTGGCACGAGTGGCTGGCCCACGGCAACTTCCCCGACCACCCGTGGCGGACGTACCTGCAGCGCAGCGCGCTCACGCTGAAGGGGCTGTCCTTCGCCCCCACCGGCGCCATGCTCGCGGCCGCGACGACCTCGCTGCCGGAGACCCCGGGCGGCGAGCGCAACTGGGACTACCGCTACTCCTGGATCCGCGACAGCACGTGGATGCTGTGGGGCCTGTACTCGCTGGGCTTCGACTGGGAGGCCAACGACTTCTTCTACTTCATCACGGAGATGCTGGAGGACGGCTCCGACATCCAGGTGATGTACGGGATCGGCGGGGAACGCGAGCTCGAGGAGAAGA
Source organism: Actinomycetota bacterium (assembly GCA_005788585.1). The sequence goes on from SYBY01000293.1 coordinate 2,917, forward strand.
CGCTCGCGCACCTCGACGGCTACGAGAACGCGCGGCCGGTGCGCATCGGCAACGGCGCGTACAACCACCGCCAGCACGACGTGTGGGGCGCGGTCCTCGACTCGTTCTACCTGCACACGAAG
>SYBY01000294.1 GCA_005788585.1 Actinomycetota bacterium
CAGGTTGGGATACGTCGCTGTCGGTGCCAAAGCGGCGGGGATTGTATTCCTCGGGCGGCGGACCGCGCGGTCACGTGGCGCCCGGCCCGTCTTCTCGGGCGAAAACCGGCGCGCGTGCGGGGCCATCAGCTGCCGGTGAAGCGGGCGGGACGGCGCTCGGTGAACGCGGCGACGCCCTCGGCGAAGTCCGCGGTGCGGCCCATCTCGCGCTGGATGTCCGCTTCGAGCTCGAGCTGTGCGGTCAGGTGCGACTGCGACCAGGCGTTGAGCTGGCGCTTGATGCCGGCGTGCGCGAGGGTGGGCCCGTCGGCGAGGCGATCGAGCAGCGAGGCACCCTCGGCCGCCAGCTGATCGTCGGCGACGACGCGGTTGACGAGCCCCCACTCGGCCGCCTGCGTGGCGCCGATCCGCTCACCGAGCATCGCCATCTCCGCGGCGCGCCCGACACCCGCGCGCGCGGGAACGAACGCTGACGCGCCGCCGTCCGGCACGAGGCCGATGTTCACGAACGCCAGCAGGAAGTACGCGGATTCCGCGGCGACGACGAGATCTGCGGCCAGGGCGAGAGAGCATCCGACGCCGACGGCGGGCCCGTTGACCAGGGCCACGACGGGTTTCGGCAGCTCGCGCAGACCCAGAATCACGGGGTTGTAGCGCTCGCGCAGCGACGTGCCGAGATCCGGGTCTTGGCCCTCGGCCGGGCCGCCGACCTTCAGATCGGCGCCGGAGCAGAACGCGCGCCCGGCTCCGGTGAGGCCCACCGCGCGGATGGCGGGGTCGTGGCCGACCTCGGCGAGCGCGGCCTGGAGGTCGCGGCTCATGACGTCGTTCCAGGCGTTCAGGGCGTCGGGACGGCGCAGTTCGATGGTCGCGACGGCGCCGCGCCGCTCGATGGCGACGGTGTCAAGGGGGGACATTGCGCCATCCTACGGCGGGATGAGCAGACCACCGGTCATCGGGATCTGTGCGCCCATCGTCCGGGCGCGGTGGGGGCCGTGGGACGACGAGGCCCTCGTCCTGCCCGCCGGATACCTGCGCGCGGTCCACGCCGCGGGGGGCGTCTCGCTGGCCCTGGCTCCCGGCCAGCCGGCGGGTCCCGAGGAGCTCGTGGGGCTCGTCGACGGCCTGCTGCTGATCGGGGGGACCGATGTCGACCCGGCGGCCTACGGCGCGTCGCCGCACGCCGAGACCGACCCGCCGGACGCCGAACGGGACGCCTTCGAGCTCGGGCTCGCGCGGATCGCGCTCGCGCGCGACGTCCCGCTGCTGGCGGTCTGCCGCGGGATGCAGGTGCTGAACGTCGCCTGCGGCGGAGAGCTCGTCCAGCACCTGCCCGACGCGGTGGGCCATGAGGACCACCGGCGGACCCGGGGGTCGTTCGCCGACGCCGACCACGACGTGCGACTGGTGTCCGGATCGCTCGCGGCGCAGGTGGCGGGGGAGGAGCTCCACACGGTGAAGTCCCAGCACCACCAGGCGATCAGCACTGTCGGCGAGGGGCTGGTCGTGACGGGGCGGGCGGTCCACGACGGGCTGGCCGAGGCGATCGAACGGCCCGTGAACCGGTTCGCGCTCGGCGTCCAGTGGCACCCCGAGGAGGACCCCGGCAGCCCTGTCATCGCGGCGCTGGTCGCTGCGGCGCGGGACACGCGCGCGTGACCCCGGACGACCCGCTCGCCCGCGTCTACGGCTATCCGTACCCCGCGGGCGAGGAGGACGAGGGCGACCCGCCGCCGCCGTCCCTGCCCGCCGGCATGGTCCCTGTCCTCGCGTTCGGCGCGAACGCGAGCCGCACGGTGCTGCAGGCCAAGCTCGGCGACGCCGGGACCGCCGTCACCGCGCTCGCGGTCGAACTGCGCGGCGCCGACATCGTCTACTCGGCCCACGTCTCGCCCTACGGTGCGATCCCGGCGACGCTGCACCCGTCACCGGGCACGGTCGTCGCCGCGCGGCTGCTCCTCGTCGAGACGGCGCTCCTCGCACGGCTCGATGCGACAGAGCCCAACTACGTCCGCGCGCCGTTCGGCGAGGTGGAGGTCCCGGGGCTGGGCGCGGTCGGCGCCCACGCGTACCGGTCGCGCCACGGCGCGCTGCATCTCGGAGGGGCGCCCGTGGCACTCGAGGGTGTAGGGGCCCGGGGACGGTCGCTGCGGGCGCTCGGTCAGCGCGACGTCCAGGCCGCCGCACGAGATCTGCTCGAACCCGGCACGTCGCTCGACGGCTTCGTCCTGGCAGCGGTCGGCGACCCGGCCGTCCGCGCTCGACGCACCGAGTTTCTGCGCGGTCTCCGCGAACCGGCGCAGGACGGCGACGCGCAGGGGTAGGGTCGCGCGGTCGCGGCGGGCCCCCTCCGCCGATCGCTCGATGGACCTGCTCGCCGCCTGGCTCATCTTCCCCGTTGTCGCGCTCCTGATCTGCGGGGGGCTCGGCCTGCTGCTCTCGCGGGCGTCCGGCGATGCCGTACCGGGCACGCTGCTGTGCGGCGTGGGGTTCTGCGGGCTCGTCGTGGTCTCGCAGGTCGTGACGGCGTGGTCGTGGGCCGCGCCGGGAACCGTGGTGGTGGTCGTGGCGATCGCCGTCGCCGGGGCGGTCGCGGGCCGCGCGCGCCTGCGGGCGATGCGGCCGGACCCCTGGGCCGTGGCAGCCGGCGTGGCGACGTTCGGCATGGCCGGCGCGGCGGTCGTCCTCTCGGGCGAGGCGACCTTCGCGGGCTACACCGTGCTCGCGGACACGTCGATCCACCTCATGGGTGCCGATGCGCTGCTCGAGCGCGGTCGGGACTTCCTGGGCCTCGCGCCGTCCAGCTATCAGGGCGCGCTGGTCAGTTACTACAACGGCAGCGCCTACCCGTCCGGCGGGCCCACGGCGCTCGGCACCGTGGCGCGCGTGACCGGAGTGGACCCGATGTGGACCTTCTCGCCCTTCATGGCGCTGCTGCTCGCGCTGCTCGCGCTCTCCCTGTACGCCCTGGCCGGCGTCGCGGTCCGGCGCGGGCCCGTCCGTGCGGCCATCGCGGTCGTCGCGGCGCAGCCCGCGATCGTGACGACCTACGCCCTGCAGGGCAGCGTCAAGGAGATCGGCGCGGCATCACTGACCGGGCTGCTCGCGGCCCTGGTGCCGTGGTACGTCGCGCGGCGCGAGGCGGGCGACGGTCCCAGTGCGGTGGCCGCGCTTGCGGTGGTCACGGCGGCGGCGTGCGCGGTCGTCGGCGCGGTGGCGCTCATCTGGGCGGGCCCGCTCGTCCTGGTCGCCGTTCTCGTCGGTCACAGACGCGCACCCGTGCGCCGGCCGGCGGACCTCTGGGTGACCGCGGCGGTGCTCGCCGCACTCGTCGCGGTGCTGAGCGTGCAGACGATCAGCGGGATCACCACCTATCTCGACGTGACCAACAGCGGACGGACGCCGGAGGCGCGGACCGGCAACCTCAAGCAGGACCTGAGCCCGGCGCAGGCCACCGGCGTCTGGCTGCGCGGTGACCACCGTGACCGTCCCGCCGGCGCGCAGCGCGCCGGCACGATCGCGCTCCAGCTGCTCGTCGGGCTGGCCGCGCTGGCCTCGGCGGTGCTGCTGGCGCGCAGGCGGATCTGGCCGCCCCTGGTCTTCCTCGCGGTGATGCTGGGCGCGATGGTGGTCCTCGTCTGGCAGGGGACGCCGTGGAGCGACGCGAAGGCGTACATGATCTCCGCGCCCGCGGTGATGTTCACGGCCCTCCTCGGTGCCGCCGTGCTCTTCGGCGATCCCCAGCTGCGGTGGCCGCGGCGGGCGGCGGCCGCCGGCGTCGCGGGGGTCATCGCGGCCGGCGTCGTGGCATCGAACGCGCTGGCGTACCGCGAGGTGTCGCTCGCTCCCCGCGAGCGCTTCGAGGAACTTGCCGCGATCGCGGAGCGGTTCGACGGCCAGGGGCCCGCGCTCACGCCCGAGTACGAGGAGTTCGGCAAGTACGTCCTGCGCGACCTCGCTCCCGAGAGCCCCGTCGAGGGGTGGCGCAGCCGGGACCTGCAGCTCGCGACGCCGGACGACCCGCCCGCCCTGTTCGGGACGTCGGTCGATCACGGGCAGTTCGCCGACGCGTACGTGCGGCAGTTCCCGCTGCTCGTGCTGCGCCGCGGCTTCTCCGAGAGCCGCGCGCCCGCCGGCTACACGCGGGTCTACGCGGGCCGCTGGTACGACGTGTGGCAACGCGACCGCGGCGCCGAGGATCTCGTGCTCACGAGCCTGCCGCTGGGGACGGGCCGGCAGGCCTCCGCCGAGCCCTCGTGCGCCGACGTCCGCGACGTCGCGACGCGCGCCCGCCGGGCGGGCGGCGAGCTCGCCTTCGTCTCCCGCGCGGCCACCCCGGTCTTCGCGCCGGGCCGGGTGCGGCATTCCTGGAACTGGCTGACCGACACCGGGGACGAGGACGTGGTCATCCTGTTCGGACCCGGCCGCGCGGGCGGGGAGGTCCGCGTGCCCGCCCCCGGGACGTACGACGTCTGGATGGAGGCGCGCGTGGGGCGCCCGGCCGAGGTACTGGTCGACGGCCGGGCCGTCGGCGAGGTCGCCCGTCGCCTGAACCCGCGCCGCTCGGCCGAGCGCGTGGGGCGGGTCGAGCTCGAGGCCGGGAGCCACACGATCGAGGTCCGTGTCGGCGGCGGCGGGGCCGCACCTGGCATGGGCGGCGTCAACCGGATCATCGGTCCGGTGGCGCTCGTGGCGAGCGACCCGGGACGCCTCGCGATCACCCGCCTGGCACCCGAAAGGTGGCGCGACCTGTGTGGTCAGTCGCTCGACTGGATCGCCGCTGTCAGACCCGGGCGTTAGGCTCGAAGCGTGAGCTGGACCTTCTTGACCAACCACATGCACGTCCTGCTGTGCATCGCCCGGGATCCGACGACGAGGTTGCGGGACGTCGCCACCGCCGTCGGGATCACCGAGCGCGCAGCGCAGCGGATCGTCGGGGAGCTCGAGGAGTCCGGTTATCTGGTCCGTCGCCGCGAGGGCCGGCGCAACGCCTACGACCTGCGCACCGACCGGCCGCTGCGCCACCCGCTCGAGCAGGAGCACCTGATCGGTGAGCTGCTCCGCGTGCTGGCCGCGGATCCCGTGCGTGACGCGGCCGGCTCGTCGCCCCCGGGCTAGGCCGTGGCCGACGAGCGCGCGGCCGATCCCCGGCACGGTCCCACCCGCGACCGGGAGTCCCGCGTATCCGCGATCGACGAGCCCCAGCCGGCACCCGTCGACCTGCCGCATGACGACGAGGGGATGGATGAGGAGGCGCCGCAGCTGCGCGTCACGCGCCGCAGCGTCCTCCTGTTCCTCCTCTTCGTCGCGTCGGCGCTCGCGTTCCTCTACTTCGTCCTGCCCCAGATCGCCGGCCTGGACGAGACCTGGGGCCGGATCGAGGAGGGTGACCCCTGGTGGCTGGCCGCCGCGGCCGTGTTCACGGTCCTCTCGTTCCTCGGGTACGTGACGCTGTTCCGCGGCGTCTTCCGCGATGCGCCGCGCATCGACATGCGGGCGAGCTACCAGATCACCATGGCCGGCCTGGCCGCGACGCGGCTGTTCGCAGCCGGGGGCGCCGGCGGGCTCGTGCTCCAGGCGTGGGCCCTGCGCGCGGCGGGCATGGCACGGCGGCGCGTGGCCGACCAGACCCTGGTCTTCCTCATGCTGACCTACATCGTCTACATGAGCGCGCTGGTGATCTGCGGCTTCGGCCTGCGGTTCGGTGTGTTCAGCGGGCCCGACTCGTTCGCGCTGACGGTCGTCCCCGCGCTGTTCGGGCTGCTCGTCATCGTCGTGGGCCTGCTGTGCTCGGCGATCCCCACCGATCTGCAGCGGCGGCTCGACGGCTACGCGCAGCGCACCGGGCGCATCGGGCGGGTCGCCCAGCGGCTCGCCAACGGTCCGGCGGCGATCTCGGCGGGCATCCGCGGGGCCTGGGTCCACGTCCGCCAAGGAGACCCGGCCCTGCTCGGGTCGATCGCGTACTGGGCGTTCAACATCATGGTCCTCTGGGCCGCCTTCCACGCGTTCGGCGGGGCGCCGCCCGGGGCGGTCCTCGTGCTCGGCTACTTCGTCGGCATGCTCGGCAACCTGCTGCCCCTGCCGGGCGGCATCGGCGGCGTGGACGGCGGCATGATCGGCGCGTTCGCCGCCTACGGGGTCGACATCGGAACGGCGACCGTCGCCGTGCTCGTCTACCGGGCCTTCGCCTTCTGGCTGCCCACGATCCCCGGCGCCGTCGCATACTTCCAGCTGCGCCACACGGTGCAGCGCTGGCGCGACGAGCGCCGGCATCAACGCGCCGCCGAGATGCATGCGGCCACGGCCTGACCCCTACCCACTATACTTTCTGAAGTGACCTCCTCCACCGACCGTATCGAGAACGTCGTCATCGTCGGCAGCGGCCCCGCCGGGTACACGGCCGCGCTGTACACGTCGCGCGCCAACCTGGAGCCG
>SYBY01000001.1 GCA_005788585.1 Actinomycetota bacterium
CGGCGGAAAGCTTCTTGATGACCTCGGGAACGAGCGCGACCCGCTGCTCGCCCTCCGCGGTCTCCTTGGGGACACCTACTCGCATGGGGCGGGAAACCTACCGGACCGATGGGTTTTGATGACGTGCGGTCCGGCACGATCCCGCCGGGCGGCCCGTCATCGGCGCGGAGGCCGGATCGGGAGGGGCCGGATCGCGAGGCCGGTGAGCGCCTGCGCGGTCACCCAGACAGGCGTCTGCCCGCTGGTCCGCGAGTACCTCACCGCACCCGACCCGGTGGTCAGCGACCGCAGGAAGGACGTGGGGTTGCGCGCGCCTCCGCGGTGCTGGGCGTTCGGGTTGCGCCCGGCGGCGCGCAGGCCCTGGATCGCCCACGCCGTGCTCTGGGCGTTGGAGCCCTGGCGCGGGTTCAGCGGGTAGCCCCCGTCCGGGTTCTGCTGGCGGGCGAGGAACGCCCCGCCGCGCCGCGCGGCCGACCGCTGCCCCGCGATGGCGAGCGCCTGCACCGCGGCAGCGGTGTCATCGATGCCGCTCAGGCCGCCCCGGCGCGCGAAGTTGAAACCACCGTCGCGGTTCTGCTGGCGCGCGAGCCACCGTGCCGCCGAGCGGATCGTCCCGTCCCGTGCCGATCGGCCGGACGCCCGCAGCGCAAGGATGCCGAACGCGGTCTGGTTCACGAGCCCGGTGAAGGAGCCGTCTGAGCGTCGGCGCCGCACCAGTTCGCGCACGAGGTCGCGCCCGCGCACCGACCGCGGCGACCGTCCGCCGGCGACCAGCGCGAGGATCGTGCGCTCCAGGTCCGCCGTCTGCCGCACACCACCGATCGTGGCGACGAGGTAGTCCACGCCTGACCGGCCGCCACGGCGCACCCGTGCGGGATGCCGGCCCGACGCGGCGAGTCCCATGACCGCCCACGCGGTGTGCATCGACGACGACGCCTGTCGCGGCGCGGCGCCCCACCCGCCGTCGGCGTTCTGGGTGCGCTGCAGGTAGGACGCCTGGCGGTCGAACGCGGCCTCTGCGGCAGGCGCCGCGACCAGGCTGCCGGCCACGGCCACGACCGCCACCAGCGCGACGGCCAGCGGCGCCGCGGCGCGCGACGGCAGCGGGTGCCAGCGCACCTCGAACCGCTCGCGGAACCGGTGCAGGGTGCGGACGAGCAGCGGCCCGAACGCCAGGCAGAAGACGACGTTGCCCAGCGCGTGCGCGATGTTGAACGGCAGGCCGCGGCCGAGCACCACCCACAGCTCGGTCAGCGTGTGCCCGGAGTACAGGACCCACATGTGGACGTCCATCACCAGCCCGTAGCCCAGGCCCGCGGCGCCGCACGCGGCGGCCAGCGGCCAGCGGCCGAGGTCGCGGCCGACGACCCGGGCGAGCAGCGCCCCGAACACGCCGACGAGGCCCCAGGACACCATCTGCCACGGCGTGAACGGGCCCTGCCCGAAGAACATGTTGCTGACCAGCGCGGTGAGCGCTCCGACGACGAACCCGGGCGCCCCGCCGAGCACGTAGCCGGCGATGAGGACGATGTCGGTCGTCGGCTTGACGTTGGGCAGCGGCGCGAACGCGATGCGCCCGATGGCCGCCAGGGCCGCGAGCGTGGCGACGAGCGCGACGACCTTGGCCGGCGGCCGGGAGCGCTCGTACCACCAGAACCCGCTGGCGAGTGCGAAGGCGAGGATCGCGAAGGACGCGAGTTGCCAGGTCATCGAACGGGGACCTCCGACGTGGACTGCGCACGGGCGGCGAGCAGCGCAGCGCCCTCTTCGGGCAGCAGCGCACCGCCGGCGCCACCGAGGATCCGCGCCGTCTCGGTGGCGAAGTACCAGCCGCCGCTGAGCACCTCGGAGGCCGGCGCGTCGGCGACGATCGCGCCGTCGGCGATCAGCACGACGCGGTCGGCGACCTGCGCGGCGAACTCCGGGTCGTGCGTCGCGACGACGATCGCCGGGGCACCGGCGCGCAGGCAGTGCGCGAGCTCGGCCTTCTGCGCGCGGTCCAGGCCGCGGGTCGGCTCGTCGAGGCAGAGCACCGCGGGCGGCGGGCCGTCCCCGGTGACGATCGTCATCGCAAGCCGCTGGCGCTCGCCACCGGAGAGGTCGCGGGGATGGCGGTCGGCCAGGGCGCCGAGTCCGGCCCCGGCGAGCGCGGCGGCGGAGACCTCGTCCCCGACACGTTCGTGCAGCAGGTAGTCGCCGGGATGCTGGAGCAGCAGGGCGACCCGGCCCGCGGTGTCGACCTTCCCGCGCGTGGGCGCCTCGAGGCCCGCGGCGTGGCGCAGCAGGGTCGACGTCCCGGCGCCGTTGCGGCCCATCAGCGCGACGCGCTCGTGCGGGCCGACCCGCAGGTCGATGCCGCGCAGCACGGCCCGGCCGCCGTCGTGCTCGGCCCAGACGCCACGCAGCTCCAGCGCGGCCTCGGGTCCGGCACCGGAGCGCCGGAACCGGCGACGGCGCGGTGGGGTGCTCTCGACGGTGGGCGGCTCGGTGGCCTCGTCGAGCAGTCCGGCCCCGCGCAGCGCGCAGCGGGCCTCCTTGACCCCCGCGGGCGCGGGGAGGCCTGCGGCAGCGAGCAGCCGCGCGCCCGGTGTGGACAGCAGCGGCGCGGCGGTGCCCGCCCAGTCGAGGAACGCGCGCGGCGACGCGTCGCAGGCCAGGCGGCCGTCGGCGAACGCCAGCACGCGGTCGGCGGCGCCGAGGCAGCGTTCGAGCCGGTGCTCGGCCAGGACGACGGTCGTCCCCCACTCCTCGTTCAGGCGCCGCAGGAGCCAGACGAGCTCGTCACCGGCGACCGGGTCGAGCTGGGACGTGGGCTCGTCGAGCAGCACGATGCGCGGGCGGCCGGCGAGCGCGGCGCCGAGCGCGACCCGCTGCAGCTCGCCACCGGACAGCTCGTGCACCGCGCGGTCGAGCAGCCCCTCGATCCCGAGCGCGAGCGCGACCTCCTCCACCCCGCGCGCGGTCGCCGCCGGGCCGTGGCCGCGGTTCTCCAGCCCAAAGGCCAGCTCGGCGCGCACGCTGGTCAGGACCGCCTGCGTCTCGGGGTCCTGCCGGACGACGCCGACGACGCGGCCCAGCTCGGCCGGACCGTGGTCGCGGGTGTCGAGGCCGGACACCACGACACGTCCGGCGAAGTCGCCGCCGTGAAAATGCGGGACGAGCCCGCACGCAGCGCCGAGGAAGGTGGACTTGCCCGACGCCGACGCGCCCGCGACGACGACGAACTCGCCCTCGGCGATGTCGACGCTGACGTCGTCGAGCGCGGGCCGGCCGGCGCGCGGGAAGGTGGCCGTGACGCCCTCGAAGCGCAGCGCGCTCATCGTGCCACCCCCCGCCGGGCGGCCAGCGGCGCGAGGGCCACGGCGACGAACGCGACGGCGAGCACGACGCCCACGGCGCCGCCCTGGATCGTCAGCTCGGGATACGGACGCAGGTGCGGTGTCCCGGCGGCGACGGCCAGCACGAGCACGGCGACCATCCCGGCGGCCGACGCGGCGAACCCGAGGTCGTGGCGCGACCACGGGCGGACGACCCGCGCGGGCCGGGTCGCGGTCGCGTACCCGCGGAGCTCCAGCGTGGCGGCCAGGTCGACGGCGCGGTCCAGCGCGCCGGTGGTCACGGCACGGACCACGGCCACCC
>SYBY01000295.1 GCA_005788585.1 Actinomycetota bacterium
CACTTGTCGCCGACCAGGTCCAAGGCCCGTGCGTCGGGCGTCCATTGGTTGTATGGGTGCCGCTTCGGCGGCGGGACGGTCGGAATGGCGGCCTCCTCGCCTGTGTCAAATGCCTCTCCCGTGGACGCACTCTACCCAGATCAGGGGACGTCCAACGAGGGTTTGGCCGTTTTGTGGACCTTTGGTCGAACGCAGGCACAACGATTTGCACAGGTTTGGACTTGGAACCCGTGCGAGAACGGACAAACCGGTGTATCCGTCACCATGGGAGACGTGCTTCCGCGTCTCTTTCTCCGCCTCTGGGCGCGCCTCGGTCCGCGCTATCCGCGCGTCGCGCTCGCGATGCAGGCGCTCGGATCGCTCGTCGTCGCGTTCGCGGGCATCGCGCTGCTGACCCTCTACCAGTCCATGACCGCCGATCAGTTCTGGGTGATCGTGGCCGTCACGCTCACCGTGATCGCGTTCAACAATCTCGTCGACCTCAGCGTGGTCAACCGCCTGATCCGCCCGGCCGACCCCTGGCTGCGCGGGGACCACAGCGACGAGGCGGCCACGGCGGCGTGGGAGGCGCTGGCGACGCTCCCCGTCGAGCTCGCGCGGTCGGCCCGGACGCTCCTGATGATCGGCGGCGTCATCCCGATCACCGCGTTCATCACGGTCTACCTCGGGCTCACGTGGTACGCGTGGCTGATCCTGCTGGCCGGCGGGTTCGTCGTGCTCATGTACGGCGCGTTCCTGCGCTTCTACGGCATCGAGGTCATCCTGCGGCCCGTGCTCGCGGCGCTGTCCGAGCAGCTGCCCGACACGCCCGCGACCTCGGTCCGGTCCATCCCGCTGCGCTGGCGCCTGCTCGTCAGCCTCCCGGCGCTGAACGTCATCACCGCGGTGATCGTGTCCGGCATCGCGACCGACGGCCCTCCGCGCCTGTCCGATCTCGGGGTGGGCGTGCTGGCCGCCGTGGTCGTGTCGCTGACGGTCTCCCTCGAGCTCACCCTGCTGCTGAGCCGGTCGATCATCGACCCCATCGACGACCTGCGCGCCGCCACCGAGCGGGTCGCCGACGGGGACTTCACGACGCGCGTGCCGGTGGTCTCCGGAGATGAGACGGGCGAGCTCGCCGAATCGTTCAACGAGATGGTCGCGGGCCTGCGCGAGCGTGAACGGCTGCGCGACGCCTTCGGCACGTTCGTCGATCCCGACCTCGTGGACCGGGTGGCCGAGGGCACGGAGCTCGAGGCCGAGGAGCTCGAGGTCACGGTGCTGTTCCTCGACATCCGCGATTTCACCGCGTTTGCCTCGCGCGCGAGCGCGCGGGAGGTGGTCGACTACCTCAACGGGTTCTACGACCTCGTCGTCCCGATTCTCACGCGCCACGGCGGCCACGTCGACAAGTTCGTCGGTGACGGGCTGCTCGCCGTCTTCGGCGCTCCGCACCGGGTCGTCGATCATGCGGACCGGGCGGTCGCAGCCGCGGTGGAGATCGCCGCCAAGGTGCAGGCCCGGTACGGGCAGCGGCTGCGGATCGGCGTCGGGGTGAACTCGGGCCCGGTGGTGGCGGGGACCGTCGGCGGTGGCGGGCGCCTGGAGTTCACCGTCGTCGGTGATCCCGTGAACACCGCCGCGCGCGTGGAGGAGACGACGCGCCACACGGGCGACGACGTGCTGGTCACCGAGGCGACCGTGGCCCGTATGCAGGGTCCGTGGCCGATGCAGCCGCGCGGGTCGGTCCGGCTGCGTGGCAAGCCCGACGACGTGCGGCTGTTCGCGCCACAGGCGCCGCCGGCCGCCAGGGGCGGGCAGGCGGCCGGCGCGCGCGTGCGGCCGCCGGTGGCCGGGCGGCGCCGTCGTCCCTGACCGTACTTGGACGAATGTCAAGTGAACGTCGCCGTTCACTTGATAGGCTGACACCATGTCGACGGACACCACGAGCGAGACACTGCACGGCGGGCGCCTGATCGCGCGGCGCCTGAAGGCCCACGGGGTGGAGAAGCTGTTCACCCTTTCGGGGGGCCACCTCTTCTCCATCTACGACGGCTGCAAGGAGGAGGGCATCGACATCGTGGATGTCCGCCATGAGCAGACCGCGGCCTTCGCAGCCGAGGGCTGGGCGAAGGTGACCCGCACGCCGGGCGTCGCGGCGCTCACCGCCGGTCCTGGTGTCACGAACGGCATGAGCGCGATGGGCTCGGCGCTGATGAACCACTCGCCGATGGTCGTGCTCGGCGGGCGCGCGCCCGCGATGCGGTGGGGGATGGGCTCGCTGCAGGAGATCGACCACGTCCCGTTCGTCGCGCCGCTGACCCGCTCGGCGACCACGGCCGACAGCCCCGCCGCGATCCCTGGCCTCATCGACGACGCGATCGCCGCGGCGCTCGGCGCCCCCGGCGGCCCGGCGTTCGTTGACTTCCCGATGGATCACGTCTTCAGCGAGGCGCCCGACCCCGGCAACGCGGTGGCCGCGCCAAGCGACGGCCCGGCGCCCGATCAGGCGCAGCTGTCGACGGCGATCGAGCTGCTGCGCGGCGCCGAGCGCCCGGCGATCATGGCCGGCACCGACCTCTACTGGGGCCACGGCGAGGACGCGCTGCTGCGGCTCGTCGAGCAGGTCCGGATTCCGGCGTACGTCAACGGCCTGGCCCGTGGCTGTGTGCCCTCCGACCACGAGCTCGCGTTCAGCCGCACCCGCGGCCAGGCGCTCTCGGGCGCCGACGTCGCGCTGGTCATCGGCGTGCCGCTGGACTTCCGCATGGGCTTCGGCGCGGTGTTCGGTGAGGACACGCAGGTGATCGTCATCGACCGCGTGCCGTCCGAGCGCGCGCATCCGCGCCCGATCGCCGCGGAGCTGTACGGCGGGATCACGGGCATCCTCGACGCGCTCGCCGAGGGCGTCGGTGGGGGTGCCGACACGACGGCGTGGGTCGACGGCCTGCGGGCCTCCGAGACCGAGAAGCGCGCGGGGGAGGAGGCCGAACTCAACGACGACCGGTCGCCGCTGCACCCGCTGCGTCTCTACAAGGAGCTCATGGGCGTGCTGGACCGTGACGCGATCGTCATCGGCGACGGCGGCGACTACGTCTCCTTCGCCGGGCGCGTCATGCCGACGTACCAGCCGGGCTGCTGGCTGGACCCGGGTCCGTACGGCTGCCTGGGCGCCGGTCCGGGCTATGCGCTGGCGGCGAAGCTCGCACGGCCCGACCAGCAGGTCGTCCTGCTGCTCGGCGACGGCGCGTTCGGCTTCAGCGGCATGGAGTTCGACACGCTCTCGCGCCACGGCGTCAACGTGGTCGGCGTCATGGGCAACAACGGCATCTGGGCGCTCGAGAAGCACCCGATGGAGTTCCTCTACGGCTACTCCGTCGCGGCGGACCTCGTGCCCGAGACGCCGTACGACCAGGTCGTCGAGGCACTCGGCGGCAACGGGTCGCAGGTGCGCACGCCGGGCGAGCTGCGCGGCGCGCTGGAGCAGGCGCTGAGCGAGGACGGGCCGTCGCTGGTCAACGTGATGACCGACCCGACGGTCGTCTACCCGCGCCGCTCGAACCTGGCGTAGGACAGATCCTGGCCGGGGGTGTGAGCATCCTGGTTCCTGTGACGAACCACGATGCGCACACCCCCACATGAGCACCGCCCGGCGGCTGATCGAGCCGGCTGAGCGCCGCGCGCGCCTCGCACGGCGCCATGGACTGGCGCCGGGCAGCCGGTCGACGGACGTCGTCGACGCGACGCGGCGCATCGTGTGCCTGCACGCAACCGACCCGACCACCGTCTACCTCTCGGCCTGGGCGCGGGTGGACGGCCTCACCCGTGAGGACCTCGACCGCGCGCTGTACGAGGACCGGTCGCTCATCAAGCACATGGCCATGCGGCGCACGCTGTTCGTCTTCCCCCGGGAGACGATGCCGGCCGCGGTGGCGGGTCCGAGCGCGCGGGTGGCGCTCGCCGAGCGCAAGCGGCTGATCAAGGACATCGAGTCCAGCGGGGTCGACGAGGACGGCGCGGCGTGGCTGGAAGCGGCGGGCGAGGCGGTCCTGGACCTGCTGGCCGACGGGCGCACGCACACGTCGACCGAGTTGCGCGAGGCGCTGCCGATCATCGCCGGGAAGGTCACGTCCGGCGCCGGCAAGTGGGCCGCCACGATCCCGGTCGCGCCGCGCGTGCTGACGGTGCTGTCAGCGGAGGGCCTCGTGGTGCGGGGGCCGAACGACGGGGCGTGGACGACATCCCGCCCGCGGTGGACGTCGATGGCGTCCTGGCTCGGTGAGCCCGTCGCGCCGATGGACGCGCAGGACGGCACGACCGAGCTGGTGCGTGGCTGGCTGCGCGCGTTCGGCCCGGGCACGACGGCGGACATGAAGTGGTGGCTGGGCGGCACGGTCGCGGGCGTCAAGGCGGCGCTCGCCGCGCTGGCGGCGGTGGAGGTCGACCTGGGCGGCGGCGAGACCGGGTGGGTGCTGCCCGACGACCTCGAACCCGAGGCGCCGGTCGAGCCGTGGGCGGCGCTGCTCCCGTCCC
>SYBY01000296.1 GCA_005788585.1 Actinomycetota bacterium
CGTCACGATCGGCGAGCCCTCCGGCGAGGTCTTCCTGGGCGCGGCGCTCCAGGACCTCGGTTCGACCGGGCCCGCCACGCTCAACCTCATCGACGAGGAGTGCGAGCGGGTCGTGTGGCAGGCGGAGTACAGCGCCGAGGAGGTCCTGCGGCGCAACTGGGAGACCGTCCATGAGGTCGCTCGCGCGCTGATGGATCAGGAGACGCTGTCCGGCCTGGCGCTGGACGCGGTCCTGTCACCGGTGGACCTGATCGACCTGACGCAGCTCGAGCTCCCGGACTGGGACACGCGCGTCGACCGGCCGCAGACGAGCCGGAGCGACGACGAGTGACCCGGCGGGGACGGCTCACCGGCGCGGTGCGTCGTAACAGCGGGCCCGCCGCGCTGGTCATCTCGCTCGCCGCACTGGGGATGACGACGACCGGCGCCGCCGACGCGGCGAAGACCCGGGCGGCGAAGGTCCTCGCGCCGAAGTCGAAGGTCAAGGTCGTGAACAAGCCGCAGGCGGGTGCCCTGCTGCTGCTCGGCAAGAACCGCAAGTTCCCCGCGAGCGCGATCCCGAAGGTCGCGTCGGCACGCAACGCCGACCGGCTCGGCAACCGCCCGCTCGCGGATCTCGCGGCGACATGCAACGCGGAGTCGGTGGACCTCGGCAGCTGGTGCCTGATGTCGCAGCCATACGCGGTCCCGAACGAGGACATCGGCAAGAACGACTACTTCTACGCGTCGCGCACGTGTGTCGAGATGGGCGGCTACCTGCCCACGGCGGCACAGCTGCTCGGCGCGGTGGCGCGCGTCAAGCTCGCGGGGACCATCGACGACGACCGTCTCACCGCCTCCATCGACGAGGACGCGACGGACGGGACCAAGGACCGCCGCGAGATGACGTCGACCCTCATCACGACGCAGGGCGGCTCCAGCTCCGCCGGCTCGCAGGGGGTCAGCGAGGGGTCGCGGGGCGATCCCCGCGTGGGAGAGCCCGATCCGGTGCCGCTACCCGCCAACCCGCAGCCCGAGACGCTCCAGTACGTGACCGTGTACGACAACCGCGACAAGGGCGGGTTCGCCGGCGCGAAGCCCGTCGCCCAGGCCGAGACGTTCCGCTGCGCGTTCGACAAGCAGCAGGGACAGGAAGCCAGCGAGGAGGGCTGAGAGATGGCGACGCGCGTGGACAAGGCCGCTGTGACGTTGTCGGTGATCGACGAGCGGCACCTGCCCGCGCCGCTCGTCTTCGACGACCTCGAGCTTCGTCCCGCGGAGTACGAGGCGCTCGTCGCCGGACGCCGTGCGGGCCTGACCCGCCGGGAGTTCCAGGTCCTGCACTGCCTGGCCGCGCAGCCCGACCGAGTGCTGACGCGGCAGGACGTCTACGACCAGGTGTGGGGCGGCGCGATGCCGCACCGCGACCGGTCAGTGGACGTCTTCGTCCGCAAGGTGCGCCGCAAGCTGGGGACGGTCGCGCCGGACCGGATCGCCATCCACACGCACTTCGGCGTGGGCTACCGCTTCTCGTACGAAATGCTCGACGCCGGTCGCTGACGGCGCCGGCCGCGAGATGGGGGCGGGACGGCGCCGCTCGACGGCCCAGATCGCGACGCCCACCGCGACGGGGAGCAGGACGACGGCCGGCGGCGGCACCGCCACACCGCCCTTGCTCAGGACGCCGAGGCCCGCGGCCAGGAGCACGCAGCCGAGCGTGGGCCGCAGGACGTGCGACGGGACCCGGGTGATGAGCCGTGCGCCGATCAGGACGCCGGGGACCGACCCCACGAGGATGTTGGCCATCAGCACGAGGTCCACGTTGCCGGCGGCGAAGTGCGCGAGCCCCGCCACCCACAGCAGGATCGCGGCGTGGAAGACGTCGGTCCCGACGACGCGATGCGGCGTCAGGCGGAAGACGAGGATGAGCGCGAGGCCGATCAGCGCGCCGCTGCCCACCGACGTGAGCCCGAGCACAAGGCCCAGGACCGCGCCGATCGCCACCGCCTCGGCTTTGCGCCGGGCCGTGAGCTCGACCTGCTCGCGCTCGCGGGCGGCCGCCGCCGGGACGAACATCGCGCGGCCGAGCGTCGTGACCGCCGTCACCAGGAGGGCGACGGCGACGCAGATGAGCAGCACGTCGTCGAAGTCGTCCCCGTACGCCGCGTGGAGCTGTTCGATCAGCCAGACCCCGACCAGCGAGCCGGGAGCGGACCCCGCGGCGAGCCACCAGCACAACGACAGGTCGACCGTGCGCTGGCGCAGATGGGCCACGCCTCCGAGGGTCTTGGTCACCGCGCCGTAGGCGAGGTCGGTGCCGATCGCGGTCACCGGTGGGGTGCCGACGAACAGGAGCAGCAGCGGCGTCATGAGCGATCCGCCGCCGATCCCGGTCAGTCCGATCAGGACCCCGACCCCGAGGCCGAACAGCGCGATCACGGGGTCCATCGCGCAGTCAGGCGCCGATCGCGCCCAGCCGCGGCGTCGCGCCGCCGGTGTCGTAGGCGAGGAAGCGTGAGAACGTCGGATGGTCGGGGCCGTGGAAGTCCGCTGAGCCGGTGGTCAGCAGGCCGAGCTCGTCGGCGAGCGCGACCAGCCGGGAGGTCTGCTCCGGCGTGTGCGTGATGTAGAAGGCCTCGACGCCGTCGAGCCCGGCCGACGCGAATCGGCGCAGGCAGGCGGCGACGGTGTCGTCGGCGGGGATGTCCCAGTACGGGTGGGCCCACACGGCGACCCCTCCGGCGGCATGGACGACGTCGATCGCCTCAGCGACGGTCGGCGTGGTGCGGCCGCGGAACGCCGGCGCACCCGGAATCAGGTACGCGACGAGCAGCGCGGTCCGGTCAGTGAGCCCTTCGTCCGCGAGACGGGCGGCGTTCGCGGGGTGGTCGAACACCGCGGCGGCGAGGTGCGGCCGGCCTGGACTGGCGTGTCCCGTGAAGGCGGCGTGGTCGACCTCCCAGCCCAGCTCGCGCATCGCGTCGGCCATCCGGCCGATCCGGCCCGTGCGATCTGCGCGGAACCGCCGTAGGGCCTCTGCCAGCGTGGTGTCGTCGGGATCGATCTCGTAGCCGAGCAGGTGAAGGTCCTCGCCGGCCTCGTCGATCGTCGAGAGCTCGACTCCCGGGACCAGTCGCAGGCCGCGGGCGCGGGCGGCCCTGGCCGCCTCGGCCACACCGTCGACCGTGTCGTGATCGGTGAGCGCCAGCACCTCGACCCCCGCGTCAGCGGCGCGGTCGACGACGGCTGCGGGCGCGAGTGCGCCGTCGCTGTGCACCGAGTGGGACTGGAGGTCGAACCGGGGCGTCATGCGGCCGAGCGTAAGCGCCGCGCGGCCCCGGATCGTGAAGAAGTCGTGGCCGCTCAGCGACGGCGCTTGAGCGCGATGCCCTCGAGCGCGTGTGCGACGGTCTCGCACGCGTCGATGGCCGACTCGATGGTCTCGAAGATGTCCTTCCAGCGGATGACGACCATCGGATCGATGCCGCCGGCGAAGAGCGAGGCGATCCCGTCACGCGCGAGGCGGTCACCCTCGTTCTCGAGGCGGTGGATCTCGACGAGGTGAGGGGAGACGTCGCGCTGCTCGCGCAGGGCCGCCAACGACCGCGCGACCTGCTCGGACGCTCCCACGAGGACGTCGGCGAGGAGCACCGCCTGCTCCATCGGAGCCTCGACCTTGTAGATCACGAGCTGGTCTGCGGCCTGCTCGGCGTCGTCGACGATGTCGTCGATGGCCGTCGCCAGCTGGTGGCCGTCGCCGAAGTCGAACGGCTTCGGCGCGCCGTCCAGGGTCAGGCGATGGATGATGTCGTGGGTGATGCGATCACCCTCGTTCTCGCAGCGCAGGATCTCCTCGGCCAGCTCCGCGTGTTCTGGGAAGTCGCGCAGCAGGTCGCGGAGCAGCAGGCACGCGCGCTCGGCATTGCTGCCGGCCTCCTCGAGGAGGACGAGCAGGGAGTCGTCGGAGGGCTTGGAGCCGAGGAGCGCCATCGCGCCCGACCCTACCCGGTGCTCTCGCGGGGAGCGGCGCGGTTGCGGTCGTTCACGGCTTCTTCACAGGTCGTTCACGGCGAGGTAACCGCGGGGCGGTCCACGGCCGCCACGCTTGCCCGCACGTGATGGAGACCGCTGCGTTCCCGGAGGAGGTCCTGAGCATCGGACCGGTGGAGATCCGCCCCCACGGCGGTCTCGTCACGCTGAACCAGCGCACGCTCACGTTGTCCGTCCGCGAGTTCACGCTGCTGGTCGAGATCGCCCGGCGCGCGGGGAGAATCGTCTCCCGCGCGGAGCTCTACACGCTCGTGTGGGGCGCGCCGCTGCGCGCCGGCGACCGATCGGTGGACGTGTACATCCACAAGCTGCGCGTGAAGCTCGAGGACGGCGCTCCGGGATGGGCCTTCATCCATACCCATGTCGGCTTCGGCTATCGCTTTGCGCCGGAGCCTTCACATCCTTTTCACAACACAGCCACAACTCGATAACAGACTGCCTGTCGATCGCTGGAAGGCTGCCACGGCTTCTATGGGAGACCAGAACCTACGAGGAGGAACGTCTGTGAAGACGTACCGTTTCATGAGCGCAGTCGGCGTGTGCGCCGCGCTTGCGTTCGGCGTGGCCGCGTGCGGCGACGACGAAGAGTCCGGCAGCAGCACCAGCGCCGCCGACACCGAGCAGGTGTCCGGCAGCATCTCGATCGACGGCTCGTCGACCGTCTACCCGTTCGGCCAGGCGGCCGCGGAGCTCTTCAACGAGGAGCAGCCCGACGTGAAGATCACGGTCGGCCAGTCCGGCACGGGCGGCGGCTTTGAGAAGTTCTGCGCCGGGGAGACCGACATCTCGCAGGCTTCGCGTCCGATCAAGGACGACGAGGAGGTGCCGCTCTGCGAGAAGGGCGGCGTCGAGTTCGGTGAGCTCCAGGTGGCCAACGACGGCATCGCCGTCGTGACGAACCCCGGCCTCGAGGTCGACTGCATGACCACCGCGCAGCTCAAGGAGCTGTGGAACACGGGCTCGAAGATCACCAAGCTCAGCGAGATCGACAGCTCGTTCCCCGACACCACCCTCTCGCTCTACGGCCCGGGCACCGACTCCGGCACGTTCGACTTCTTCACCGACGTCATCAACGGCGAAGAGGGTGCGACCCGCGACGACTACCAGGCGTCCGAGGACGACAACCAGCTCCTCACCGGCGTCGAGGGTGACGCGGGCGGCCTCGGCTACTTCGGCTTCTCGTACTACGAGGGCGCCGCGGACAAGCTCAACCTCGTCGGTGTCGACGCGGGCGACGGCTGCGTGAAGCCCAGCCTGGAGACGATCCAGGACGGCTCGTACAAGCCGCTCTCGCGTCCGCTGTTCATGTACCCGTCGGCCGAGGCCCTCGCGCGGCCCGAGGTC
Organism: Actinomycetota bacterium; assembly: GCA_005788585.1. Next base: position 5,374 of record SYBY01000296.1, read on the forward strand.
AAGGCGTTCATGGACTTCGTCATCGCGAACCAGGAGGCCATCGCCGAGGCCGCCAAGATCGTGCCGCTCACGGCCGACCAGGCGGCGAAGGCGCAGGCCGACCTGACGGCGCTCGAGAGCAAGTAGGGAGCTGACCATGGCGGGCACACCCAACACCCCACAGCCCGCCATGGGCGGCGGCGGGTCCGGACCGAATCTGCTCCGGACCCGCTCGCCGCGAGCCATCGGCGAGGGAGCGATTCGCGTCTCGCTCTTCGTCGCGGCGGCCATCAGCGTCATCACGACGACGCTGATCGTCCTGTCGCTGCTGAAGGAGACCGTCGCGTTCTTCGGCGACGTCGGTTTCTCCGAGTTCCTCTTCGGGACGAAATGGACGCCGCAGCTGGCCGGCGACCAGCAGTCGTTCGGCATGCTGCCGGTGCTGATCGGCACGCTCTACATCACGGGCATCGCGATGCTCGTCGCCGTGCCCCTGGGACTGCTCGCGGCGATCTACCTTGCGGAGTACGCGCCCGAGCGCGTCCGCAAGACCGTCAAGCCGATCCTCGAGGTCCTCGCCGGCGTGCCGACCATCGTGTTCGGCTTCTTCGCCCTCACCTTCATCACGCCGGAACTCCTGCGGCCGCTGCTCGGCCCCGAGGTCCAGCAGAGCAACCAGCTCGCCGCGGGCCTGCTCGTGGGCCTGCTCGTCCTGCCCACCGTCGCGTCCGTCGCCGAGGACGCGATGACCGCCGTGCCGTACTCCTTGCGCGAGGGCGCGTTCGGCATGGGCGCCAGCCGCCTGATCGTGTCGCTGCGCGTCGTGTTCCCGGCCGCGCTGTCAGGGATCATCGCCGCGCTCGTCCTCGGTGCTTCCCGGGCGATCGGCGAGACGCTCGTCATCCTGCTCGCGGGCGGGTCCGGCCAGCTCCTGCCCCAGGTCGTCACCAGTCCGACCGACGCGTCCGGCTCCATGGCGGCGTTCATCGCCTCGACGGCCACCGGCGACGCGCCGACCGGCTCGATCGAGTTCGAGACCATCTTCGCCGTCGGCTTCACGCTGTTCGTGATCTGCCTCGTGCTGAACCTCCTGTCCATCCGCCTCGTCGGCAAGTACCGCCAGGTGTACGAGTGATCGTCACGACCCTTCAGCCCAGGAGCGCACGATGAACGGCGCCCAGATCGCCGCCAAGGCGGCGACCCAAACCACCGTCATCTCGCGGCGCAGCAAGAAGGACACGCGCCGAGAGACGGGTTTCGCGCTCATCATGTGGGCGGCGCTGGCGTTCATCTGCCTCTCGATCGCGGTGCTGCTGACCACGATCGTGCTCGACGGCCTGCCGCGGTTCTCGATGGACCTCTTCACGAACCAGCCGTCCAAGGTCAACCCCGCGACCTCGGGGATCCAGTCCGCGATCCTCGGCACGCTGTACCTGATGGCGATCACCGCGGCGCTCGTGATCCCCGTCGGCGTCGCGACCGCGATCTACCTCGAGGAGTACGCCGATAGCACGAAGTGGTTCAACCGCTTCATCGAGCTCAACATTCAGAACCTCGCGTCGGTGCCGTCGGTCGTCTACGGCCTCCTGGGCCTGGCGTTCATCGTCCGCGGGCCGCTGGACCTCGGCCCGACGCTCATGGCCGGCGGCATCACGCTCACCCTGCTCGTGCTGCCCGTGGTCATCATCGTCGCCCGCGAGGCCATCCGGGCGGTGCCGCCGTCGATCCGTGACGGCGCGCTCGCGCTCGGCGCGACCAAGTGGCAGACCATCTGGAAGCAGGTGCTCCCGGGCTCGATCTCGGGCATCGCCACCGGCGTGATCCTGGCGCTCAGCCGGGCGATCGGCGAGACCGCGCCGCTCATCGTCATCGGAGCCGCGGTATCGCCGCGGTTCAACCCCGACGGACTCGGCAGCGCCTTCACCGCCATGCCGGTCCAGATCTTCGCCTATTCCAAAGACGCCGATACCCAGTTTCTGGAGCTCGCATCTGCAACCATCCTGGTGCTGATGGGCCTCTTGCTCCTCATGAACTCCATCGCCATCTACCTGCGCAACCGCTTCGAGCAGAAGTGGTAAGGGAGCCCAGCGTGCCCGAGAAGACCGACACGGCAGAGAGCCAGATCACCCAGACCATGGACGAGCAGAGCGCCTCCAGTTCCGCCCACCACGAGGTCTCGCCCCACCTCGAGCCCAAGCCCGCAGCGGCGACGGCGTCGACCGAGGCGATCTTCGACTGCAAGGGCGTCGACGTCCTGTACAGCGGCAAGCTCGCCGTCGCCGACGTCGACGCGCCGATCATGAAGAACGAGATCACGGCGCTCATCGGCCCGTCGGGCTGTGGCAAGTCCACGTTCCTGCGCTGCCTGAACCGGATGAACGACCTGATCCCGGGCGCCGAGGTCCGCGGCAGCATCGTCTACCACGGCCAGGACCTGTACGCGAAGGACGTCGACCCGGTCCAGGTGCGCAAGCACATCGGGATGGTCTTCCAGAAGCCCAACCCGTTCCCGAAGTCGGTCTACGAGAACATCGCGTTCGGCCCGAAGGTCATCGGGATGAAGGGCGACATGGACGAGATCGTCGAGTCCGCCCTGCGCCGTGCGTCGCTGTGGGACGACGTCAAGGACCGCCTGAAGGACAACGCCTTCGGGATGTCCGGCGGGCCGCAGCAGCGCCTGTGCATCGCGCGTGCGCTCGCGGTCCAGCCCGACGTCCTGCTCATGGACGAGCCGTGCTCGGCCATGGATCCGATCTCGACGAACCGCCTCGAGGACCTCATGCTCGAGCTCAAGGAGGACTTCTCGATCGTGATCGTCACGCACAACATGCAGCAGGCCGAGCGCGTGTCGGACAAGACGGCGTTCTTCACCGTCGACATGAGCGGCGGCGAGTCCAACCGCGTGGGCCGGCTCGTCGAGCACGACATCACCGAGAAGATCTTCACGCAGCCCAGTGACAAGCGCACGGAGGAGTACGTCACGGGCAAGTTCGGTTGAGCCTGTGACCGTCCACACCCGGCAGGAGTTCACCGCCGAGCTGGCCAAGCTGGAGCAGGCCACGCTCGAGGGTCTCGACATGGTCGTCGCCCAGATCGACCGCGTGCTCGAGGCGCTCGAGCATCAGGACGTCGAGCTCGCGGCGATCGTCGTCGCCGACGACGACCGCATCGACGGCCGCTATCTGGAGATCCACCAGAGCGTGCTCACGCTGCTCGCCCTCCAGGCGCCGGTCGCAGGCGACCTGCGGCTCGTCGCCGCGATCCTCCACACCGTCAAGCACATGGAGCGCATGGCGGATCAGTGCGTGAACATCGCGAAGATGATCCCGCTGGTCGGCAACGAGCCGCCCCGTGACGAGGAGATGCTCGCGAAGGTCATGCGCATGGGCCGCTCGGCGCGCAGCGAGGTCACGCAGTGCCGTCAGGCGTTCGCGGTGCGCGACGTCGGCCTCGCGGAGGACCTGGTGCGCCAGGACCGGACGATCAACGTCCTGAACAAGGAGATCTTCCGCATGGCGGTGGAGATCGGCGACGACGTCGACACCCGCGAGTGGGCGATGTCCATGACGATGGTCGCGCGCGCGTTCGAGCGCATCGGCGACAACGCCGTGGACGTCGGCGAGCAGGTCGCGTTCATCGTCAGCGGGCTCTTCCGCGAGTTCGGCGATGCCGGCCGATCTGACACCCCGTCAGCGTGATCCGCGTCACAGTGCGCGCGTGTTTCGCCGTGTTTGCGGGACCACCTGTGAACAACCTGTGACCGGGGTGTCACCCGGCGTGCGCTCCGACGGTACCTCGGTCTAGACTCATGACCGTCATGACGGATCGCACATCGGTCGGTTCCCCAGCCGACCTCACCAGCGCGCCGAGTCCCCACGGCGCTCCGCTACGCATCGCTGTCATCGATGCGGATTCCGGTTTCCTGCAGGTGCTCACGAAGCGCCTCGACCGCCTCGGCTGGGAGCACCGCGTGGTGCCCGGTCCGGTGCCGGTGGAGACCGTCGTCGCGATGCGCCTCGGCGCGATCGTCATCGACCTGGCCACCCTGGGCACCCAGGGCTGGGACTACCTTGAGCGCCTGTGCGGCGCGGTGCCCGGTCTGGGCGTCGTCGTCTGCACCGGCCAGTCCACCGTCGCGCAGCGCGTCCGCGGCCTGCGGATGGGCGCCGACGACTGGGTCACGAAGCCGTGTCACCCCGAGGAGCTCATCGCGCGCGTCGAGGCCGTCGTGCGCCGCCGCCGTCGCACCGAGGCACCCGCCGCGGTCCTGCCGGTCCAGGCCGGCGAGGTCGAGGTGCGGTCCGACCAGTTCCAGGCCTTCGTGGACGGGACGTCGATCGACCTGACCCGCCGCGAGTTCGAGCTGATCCACCTGCTCGCCGAGGCCGAGGGCCGCGTGCTCGAGCGCGAGGAGATTTACCAGCGCGTCTGGGGCTACGCCATGGCGCGCGGCGACCGGTCGGTCGACGTGTTCGTGCGCAAGCTGCGCCAGAAGCTCGAGAAGGCGTCGCCCAGCTGGCGCTACATCCACACGCACTTCGGCGTCGGCTATCGCTTCGCGCCCGAGCGCGTGGACGTCGAGCCCGCGGGTGCGCTGGAGGCCGAGCTCGCCGAGGTCACGGCCCAGGCCGCGCTGGACGGCGGCGCGCCGGTCACGCTGCCGGTCGAGCAGACCTGAGAGCGCCGGTCGCGCGGGCGGTAGTCTGGACCTCGATGTCCGGGACCACCGTCCGCAACGTCGCGATCATCTTCGCCCTCGCGGCGATCGTCGCCTTCCTGCCCGGTGGTGACACGGGCGCGGACTTCATCAGCCAGATCCTGTCGGCGATCTTCATCGTCCTGATCGTCTTCATCGCGGCCCAGATGTACCGGCGCTTCCAGGAGGACATCTACGGGCTGGGGGATCGCTGGCGGCTCGTCCTGTACGCGTCGATCGCGGCCATCGTGTTCGCGCTCGGCGCGGCGTCGCGGATGCTGGGCGACGGGGATCTCGGGGCCGCCGGCTTCGTGCTCTGGTTCGGCCTCATGGGTGGCGCGGCCTACGGGCTGTACGGCACGTACCGGCAGTACCGCGAGTACCGGATCTAGCGCCCGCGCCCTTTCGCCGCGCCTCCTGCGCGAAGTCGTCACAGTCGCGTCTGGTTCCGTGACCGCCTCATCGCGAGGCTCCCGGCATGTCCGGTTTCCTCTTCGATGTGGCGCGCCGCGCGCGCTCCGACGACGGTGCGACGAGCGTCGAGTTCGTGGCGATGATCCCGTTGATCGTCGCGCTCGCCCTCGGGTCCTGGCAGGGGCTGGTCGCCGGGCAGGCCGCGTGGCTGAGCGGCGGGGCGGCGGCCGCCGCCGCGCGTGCCCACGCGGTGGGGGGCGACCCGCGGGCCGCCGCCAAGCGCGCGCTGCCCGCTCCGCTGCACCGCGGGCTCCGCGTGTCGACCAGTGACGGCGAGGTCACCGTGCGGGTCGTGGTGCCGGCGGTGGTCGGCTCGCGCCGGCTGGGGTCCTTCGCGGCTCGCGCACACCTGCGCGATCAGGGCGCATGACGACGCTCGCGCATCAGGACGGCCAGTCCACCGTCGAGGTCGTCGCGCTCCTGCCGCTGCTGCTCGCCGTGGTGCTCGCGCTGGCCCAGCTGCTGTCTGCCGGGCTGGCACGCGAGCAGGCGGGGACGGCCGCCCAGGCCGGGGCGATGGCGCTGCTCCAGGACGAAGACCCCGAGGATGCGGCGCGCGAGGCGGTGCCGGGCTGGTCGCGTACGCGCGTGCAGGTGAAGGTCGACGGGCGGCGGGTCGAGGTGCGGCTGCGTCCCCCGACGTTCGTTCCGGGCATGGCCGGCGAGCTCACGGCCCGGGTCGTGGCGCACGCGGGCAGGGAGACGTCGCCGTGAGTCTGCTCCGCGCCGTGGCCGAGCACTTCGTGGCGCCTGCCGACGAGGCCGCCCGCCCCGCACCTCGTGCGCCCGTCGCCGCCGTGTCCGGCGTCCCGCCCGCGGTCGGGCTGCTGTGCGAACCACGCCACGCTCGGGCGGCCGGGCGCGCGGTCGGGCTGCATCTCGCGAAGCGGCGGAAGGCGCAGGCTGCGCTGGTCGCCGTCTGGACTGTCGATGGCGGCGCCGCGACGATGTCCGGCGCGACGCCACTGGGTGGCGAGGCACGTCGCTTGGTCCGTGCCCTGGCGGGACGGGACATCGCGGCACACGCGAGCGGCCGCGTCGTGACGGCTGCGCTCCCGCACGACGCAGACGCGGCCGCGCAGGTGGCGGCGCAGGGCTTCGCCGTCGCCGCGTCCCTCCCGACGGTGCTGGTGATCGCCGGACCGCGCGAGCAGCCCCTCGACGAGCTGCTCTGCACCCGTGACCTCGTCCTCGTCGTGGATGGGGGAGACGACCTGCTGGCAGACACCGCCCTGGCTGCGCTGCACCGACGTGGTGTGGCGGCACGGCGCTGCGCCCTGCCCGCAAGCGCGGTGGCGTCGCGAGGCGGCAGCCTGCTGCCTTCGGCGCGCCGCGGGCTGGACACCGCGATGGAGGGACTGGCGTGATCGCCCGCTGTCGCGATGCCTCAGGGCAGGCCACGCTCATGGTCGTCTGGGTGCTGATCGCCCTTGCGGCGGCCGCGCTGCTGCTCGGCGGGGTGGCACGCGGCATCGGCGCCGGGAACGACCGCCAGCGCGCCGCCGACCTGGCTGCGCTCTCCGGGGCCCGCGCCATGCACGCGCGCTTCGGCGGGCTCTTCTCCGCAGGCGGGGACCACGTTGACCTGGCCGCCTATCGCGCCGCGGCCACGCGGGCCGCGCGCGACACCGCGCGCCGCAACGGCATGTCCCAGGTCCGCGTGTCGTTCCCCGAGGGCGACAGCTTCGCGCCGACGCGCATCCGCGTGGTCGTCGCCGACGCGATCGAGGTGGGCGACGAGCGCGTGGCGCACCGGGCCACCGCCGAGGCCGAACTCGCGCCGCCGGCCGACGTGTCCTTCGCCAGCGGCGGGGAGGGCGAGTACTCCGGCCCGCTGGCAACGCGCCAGGGCAAGCGCATGCGGCCGGACGTCGCCATGGCCTTCGATCGGCTCCACGCCGCCGCCACGAAGGCCGGCGTGCCGCTGACGATCACGAGCGCCTACCGCAGCAACGCCGAGCAGGCCGTGCTGTTCGCGCGCAACCCCGACCCCCGGTGGGTGGCCCGTCCGGGGACCTCGCTGCACCGCCTGGGCACGGAGCTGGATCTCGGTCCGCCCGCGGCGTACGGGTGGCTGGCGGCCAACGCCCCGCGGTTCGGGTTCATCAAGCGCTACAGCTGGGAGCCCTGGCACTTCGGGTACACGCGCAATGCCGGGTCGTCGTCCGTGGGCTACCGCCGCGGGGGCAAGGCCGCCGGGAAGGGCTCGCTGGTGCGCGACGACGACGACGACGACCAGGCCGGGGCCGGCGACGGCGAGCGCTCCAGATCGATGCCGTCCTTCGTGCCCGCCCGCTTCGCTCCGATGATCTCCAAGGCGGCGCAGCGTTGGAACGTGGGCGCCGCGCTCCTCGCGGCGCAGATCTACGCCGAGTCGAACTTCAACCCGTACGCGCGCAGCCACGCGGGCGCTCAGGGCATCGCGCAGTTCATGCCCGCCACCGCGGCGGCGTACGGGCTACGCAACCCCTTCGACGCGGAGCAGGCCATCAACGCACAAGCGCATCTCATGCGCGACCTGCTGCGACAGTTCGGCGCGGTGCCGCTGGCGCTGGCCGCGTACAACGCGGGGCCGGCTCCGGTCCAGCGCTGCGGGTGTCCTGGGCCGTACGCCGAGACGCGGGCGTACGTCGCAAAGATCCTCGGGCTGATGGGCGGGGCGGGCGAGCTGCCGGCCGGCGGGGGTCTCGAGGTCCGGCTGGTCGCGTGAGATGCCCGCGTCTACCATCAGCGTCATGGCGCTCACCGTCGGAGACCGCGAGGTCCGGCCGCTCACGGCAGACGACGTCATGCGCATGGTGGAGCTGGGCATCCTCGCGGAGGACGAACCGGTCGAGCTGCTGTACGGGGCGCTCACCACGATGAGCGCCAAGACGCCCGCGCACGAGGTCGTGAAGATGCGGCTCGCCGAGTGGCTGCCCGCACCGGCCCATCCGCGGTACATCGTGCGCACCGAGGCGCCGATCAGCGTGCCCGACCGTACGAGCCTTCCCGAGCCCGACCTCGCCGTCGTCGAACGGGCGGACTACCTCGCGCGCCACCCCGGCACCGCGCTGCTGGTCATCGAGGTCGCCGTCAGTTCGCTGCGCGTCGACACGCAGATCAAGCCGGCATTGTTCGCGGCCGCGGGCGTGCCGGACTACTGGGTCGTCGATGTCCCAGGGCGATGCGTGCGGACGTTCGCCGGGCCGGATGGTGGCGTGTACACGGCCACCGGCACCGCGCGCGCGGGGGATCGCCTCGCACCGACCGCCGTGGAGGTCGATCCGCTCGACGTCCGGACCCTGCTCGCGGGCCTCTGACCGGTAGCGTCCCCGCGATGGAGCGCAACCTCATGACCGCCGAAGGCCTCGAGGAGCTGAAGGCCGAGCTCGAGCGTCTGGAGACCGTCGAGCGACACGCCATCGCCGAACGCATCAAGACGGCGCGCGAGTGGGGCGATCTCAAGGAGACCGCCGAGTACCACGACGCGAAGAACACCCAGGCGCACCTGGAGACCAAGATCCTCCAGCTGCGCCAGCGACTGGACACCGCCGAGGTCGTCGAGGTGACCAAGGGCGACACGGTCGGCTTCGGGTCCACGGTGACGATCAGGGACGAGACCAGCGGCAAGGAGGTCACGTACCGGCTGGTCGCGTCGCGTGACGCGGACCCGTCGAAGGGCCTGATCTCCTTCGAATCCCCTGTAGCCGCGGCGCTGCAGGACAAGCGCGCCGGTGACGTCGCGGTCGTCACGACACCCCGGGGCGAGCGGCGCATGGAGGTCCTCGCCGTCCAGTGAACGCGGACGTCCATACGGACATCCGTATGAGGGTCGTATGGATGGGGCTCAAGTCCCCGCCGGCATCACCCGAAGCAGTGAGGGCCATGGAGGCTTCTTTCGTCGCAACGGACTGCGGCGCTTGGCGGGACGCGATCGATGCTGGGGTCGCTGCCGACGTCACGCGCGCCATCGATCAACTCGCCGAGTTCCCGGTCCTGGATGCCACCGTCCAGCGGATCCTTCAACTGTGCGACGAGCCGGACGCCACCACGGCGGACCTCGTCGCAGCCCTCGAACGCGACCAGGCGTTCGCCGCGAACCTGCTGCGCTACGCGAACTCCGCCGCGCTGGCCCGGCCGATCCGCGCCAAGACCGTGCGCCAGGCCGTCATGCTCGTCGGCCGCCGTGCGCTGCGCCGCCTCTCGCTGGAGGCCGCCACCTTCCGCTTCCTCGAGCGCGCACCCGGCAACGGCGGGACGGTCCGCGGGCAGCTGCACCTGCACGCGGTCTCCGTCGCCGTGACCTCCGCGCTCGCCGCCGACATGGCC
>SYBY01000297.1 GCA_005788585.1 Actinomycetota bacterium
GCCTGCAGCCGCTTGGCCACCGGGTTGGTCGTGTTGTACTTGTCGTACGTGTTGCCGGTGACCGTGCCCTCGGCATCGACGGTGACGGTGGGACTCATAGCTTGATGGCCTCGCGCTCCTCGGTCTTGCCCGTCGCGCCGCCGGCACCCGCGCCGGTCGTGCTGGCATGGCCGGTGGGGTGGGCGCCGGGCTCGTAGTGCGACGGCTGCACGCCGAGCTGGAGCTCGACGCGGCGCACGCGCTCGAAGATCCGCTGGATCATCGTGCGCTGGCCGGCGAGCAGGTCGCCCAGGATGCCGATCGCGCCGAGCACCACGGCGGCGTTGAACAGGACCGCGCCGAAGATCAGCGACTGCACGTGGCCGGCGCCGTCGCCCTGCGCGTAGAAGTAGAAGAACCGGGCCCAGACGATGAACGCGGCGACCCCGATGAGCGACGCGAGGGTCATGAAGACCTTCAGCGGCTCGTACTGGGTGTAGATCCGGAAGATCGAGACGCTGTTGCGCCGCACGTACGCCCACATCGACGGGAACAGCCGCGACTCGCGCAGCTTGTCGTTCGTCCGCACCGGGACGTGATCGGTGGCGACGAGCAGCTTGCCCGCCTGGATGATCGTCTCCAGCGTGTACGTGAACTTCGAGACGACCGCCATCTGGATCGCGGCCTCGCGGTTGTAGGCGCGGAAGCCGGAGGTCGTGTCGGGCACCTCGGTGTTCGACGCCTGGCGGACGACCCACGAGCCGAGCCGCTGGAGCATCTTCTTCAGCGGCGAGAAGTGCTCGATGTCCATGATCTGGCGGTCGCCGACGACCATGTCGGCGTCGCCCTTCAGGATCGGCGTGACCAGCGCCGGGATGTACGAGGCGTCGTACTGGTTGTCGGCGTCGGTGTTGACGATGACGTCGGCGCCCAGCTTCAGGCACGCGTCGAGACCGGCCTGGAACCCGGCCGCGAGGCCCTTGTTGTTCGTCAGGCGGACGATGTGGTCGACGCCGTTGGCACGGGCGACCTCGACGGTTCGATCAATCGAACCGTCGTCAATGACGAGCCACTCGACCGTGTCGAAGCCCGCGACCTCCCGAGGAAGATCGGCGAGCGTGACCGGAAGTGTGGTCTCCTCGTTGAAGCATGGGATCTGGATGATGAGCTTCATAGAAGAAGAGGGGCTGTAATCCTACTGGCGCGATGTCGGGCGTGACGCTCTCCCCGACCCAGACCGGGTCAGATGCCCCCGCCGAGCCGCCCCCGCGCCTCGGTCGTGTGCCCCTGCGCGCCCTCGAATGGGCGGGCATCGCCGTGCTGTGCCTCATCGGGATCGTCGGTTTCTTCGTCTATCCGACGTGGCCGAACTACGACTCGATCTACTCGATCGTCTGGGGTCGCGAGCTGCTCGAGGGCACGACGATGTCCTTCGAGGCCTACCGCGCGCCCACCCAGCATCCGCTCTCCAACGTGGTCGGCGCGTTCGTGGCGCTGTTCGGCGAGGGCGGCGACCGGATCTGGACGGCGATCTGCATCGCCACGTTCGTCTGGCTCGTCGCCGGGCTCTACACGCTGGGCAAGGAGATCTTCACGCCGCTCGTCGGGTTCGTCGCCGCGCTGCTGATCCTCACGCGCTTCGACTTCCCGTTCTACGCCGTGCGCGGCTACATCGACCCGGCCTATCTCGCCCTGGTCATCTGGGCCGCGGTCCTCGAGGTCCGGCGGCCGCGGCGCGGGATCCCGGTCCTCGCGCTGCTCGTGCTCGCCGGCCTGCTGCGTCCCGAGGCCTGGCTGCTCGGGGGCCTGTACTGGCTGTACCTGCTGCCGAAGGCGACGTGGCGGCTGCGGATCGTCGGCGCCGTCCTGGTGTGGACCGCGCCCTTCATCTGGGCGCTGACCGACTTCCTCGTCACCGGCGACCCGACGTACTCGCACACCCATACCAGCGGCCTCTCCGAGGAACTCGGTCGCAACAAGGGCATCGGCGCCGTGCCCGAAGCGACGTGGAACTACCTCGGCAAGCTGGCGAAGTTCCCGGTGGTGGTGGGCGGGATCGTCGGTGCCGCGGCCGCGATCGTCCTGTTCCCGACCCGCCTGAAGATGCCCGCCGCGCTGTTCGGCGCCGGCCTGTTCACCTTCGCGATGGTCGGGCTCGGCGGCCTGTCGGTCATCGAGCGGTACCTGCTCGTGCCGTCGCTCATGCTCATGCTGCTCGCCGCGGTCGCCGTCGCCGGGTGGACGATGCTGACGCCCGGCACCTGGCTGCGGCGCGGATGGATGGCGGCGTCGCTGGTCCTGGTGGTGTTCGGCGTCGCGTTCACCGCGGACCGGGTGAACGTCAACCGGCTGGAGAACGAGCTCGTCTTCCGCGGCGAGTGGCGGACGGCACTGCGTGAGGTGCTCGACGACCCGGCGGTGCAGGCCGGGCTCTCGTGCGGGCCGGTCTTCGTGCCGAACCACAAGCTCGTGCCCGACGTGCGCTGGGATCTCGACCTTCCCGCCGACCAGGTCATCGCCCGCACCGACCCCAAGGCGCCGCCGCCCGAGCGCGGCGTCGCGATCCTCATCCACGGCCGCTCGGCGATCTTCAACCAGCTGCTCGTCAACCGCCGCGACCGGCCCGGGACGAACCTGCCTCCCGACGGGTTCGAGCGCGTGGCGGTGAGTCGCTACTACGCCGCGTATGTCGGCTGCTGAGACGGCCTCGCGCCGCCACACGCCGACCCCGCCGACGCGCTGGATCGTCCGCCACCGGTTCGCGCTTGCCGTCGCCGCGCTGCTGATCGGCGCGTTCGTCCTGCGGGTCTGGGGCGTCGGTCACGGGATGCCGTGGGCCTACAACGCCGACGAGAACGGCCACTTCGTCCCGCGCGCCATCGGGATGTTCGGGCACGACCTGAACCCGCGGTACTTCGTCAACCCGCCGGCGTTCACGTACGTCCTGCACGCCGTGTTCGCGGTGTGGTTCGGCGGGCGCGAAGGGGTCTCCGAGGCGTTCGCGGCCGACCCGGAGCCGGTGTGGATCGCCGCCCGCGTCACGACGGCCTTCCTCAGCACGGTCGCCGTCGGCCTGATGGTCTGGGCCGGCACCCGCCTGTTCGGCCGCGCCGCGGGCCTCGTCGCCGGCGGGCTGCTCGCGGTCGCGTTCCTGCCGGTCTTCTACAGCCACCAGGCGCTGAACGACGCCCCGACGCTCGCCCCGGTATGCCTCGCCCTGGCCGCCGCGGCGGGGATCCTGCGCGGCGGCGGCACCCGCGAGTTCGTCCTCGCCGGCATCGGGCTCGGGCTGGCGTGCGCGACGAAGTACACCGGCGGGATCGTGCTGCTCGCGATCGTCGCGGCGGCCGCCGCGCAGCCGGACCGCCGGGCGGCGCTGCGCGGGTTGCTCGTCGCAGCCGCGGTCTCGGTCGCCGCGTTCCTCGTGGCCAACCCGTACGCGCTGCTCGATGTGCGCACGTTCCTCGACGGCGTCAGCCACCAGTCCGACGCGTCGGCGGACGCCAGCGGCAAGCTCGGCCTGACGCAGGACAACGGCTGGCTGCACTACGCGTGGGCGCTGACGTGGGGGTTCGGCTGGCTCCCGCTCGCTGCCGCCGTCACCGGTGCGGCGGTGCTGTGGCGGCGCGACCGGTGGGCGCTGGCGGTGCTCGCGCCGGGCCCGCTCCTCTTCGTCGCGTTCATGGGCGCCCAGGAGCGGTTCTTCGGCCGCTGGCTCATGCCGATCCTGCCGTTCCTGGCCCTCCTCGCCGCCTTCGGCGCGCTGTGGCTCGTCGGGGTCCTGGCCCGCCGCCGGCCCGGGCTGCGATGGGCGGTGACGGTGGGCGTCGTCGGGCTCGTCCTGCTCCAGGGGCTCGTCACGTCGGTGCACGTCGACCGCGTGCTGTCCCGTGAGGACACGCGCAACCAGGCACGCGACTGGCTGTCGCGCAACGTCCCGGCGGGCCGCAAGCTCGTCGTCGAGCCGTTCCTGCCGGGGTCCTGGGCGCAGGACATCGGGCTGCCGTCCCGGCGGACGAGCACCGGCGACCGGTGGCTGAAGTGGCGGACGAGCCGGTCGCCGTTCGATCCCGACACCGGCGAGCGCGTGCCCGGCGGCGTCGTGGTGAACGTCGAGGACTACGTCAAGACGCTGCGCCCCGAGCTCCTCGACGAGTACCGGCGCGGACAGTTCTGCTGGGTCGTGGTCGGCTCGCACCAGCAGGGCCGCGCGCTGGCGGAACCCGAGCGCGTGCCGGAGGCGATCGCCTACTACGACCGGCTCGAGCGCGAGGGCAGGCTGGCCGCGCGGTTCAGCCCGTATGACCGGGGTGCGGAGCCGGTCCCGTTCAACTTCGACTGGAGCTTCGTCTACTACCCGCTGCGCTACGCCCGGCCAGGCCCGGAGATCTCGATCTACCGCCTGCGCGGGGCGCCCTGCGGCCCGCCGGTCGAATCGCGCTGACGGCGCGTCGAGCCATCGGCGCGCGGACACCTACACTCCTCGGGGCATGGCCCTGCAGACCGAGACCGACCGCCGGCACCTCGAACGCGCCGTCGACCTGGCGCGTAACGGCAAGGGGCGGGTGCACCCGAATCCTGTTGTCGGCGCGGTGATCGTCAAGGACGGCGAGGTCGTGGGCGAGGGCTGGCACGCCGAGTACGGCGGCCCCCACGCCGAGGTCAACGCGCTCGCCGACGCGGGCGACATCGACCTCACCGGCGCCACGATGTACGTCTCCCTCGAGCCGTGCTGCCACGAGGGCAAGACCCCGCCGTGCACCGACGCGATCACCCGCGCCGGCATCGGCCGCGTCGTCGTCGCCAGCGACGATCCGACGGAGAAGGCCAACGGGCGCGGGCTCGGCATCCTGCGCGACGAGGGCATCGACGTCCAGGTCGCCGACCCGGCCAGCGAGCTTGCCGTCCGGGCGCGGCAGCTCAACCAGGCGTTTCGTAAGCACGCGAAGACCGGCCGGCCCTGGATCCTCTTCAAGTCCGCCATGACGCTCGACGGCAAGGTGGCGACCCGCACCGGCGACTCGCAGTGGATCTCCGGCGAGTCGAGCCGGGTGCGCGTGCACCAATGGCGGGCCAGCGTCGACGCGGTCGCCGTTGGCATCGGCACCGCGCTGCACGACGACCCCCAGCTCACCGCCCGCCACCTGTCCGAGGACGACCCCAGCGTGCGCCAGCCGCGCCGCGTCGTCTTCGACTCGACGGCCAGGCTGCCGGTCGACAGCAAGCTCGTCGCCGAGGTCTCCGACGTGCCGCTAACGGTCGTCGTCAGCCGGGCCGCGCCGCGCCGCCGCACGAACAGCCTCAGCGCGGCGGGCGTCGACGTCGTCGTCGCGCAGGGCGGCAACGAGCCCGCTCGGGTGCTCAGCGCCCTGGACCAGCTCGGGGCGCTGGGCGTCAACTCGATCCTCCTCGAGGGCGGCCCGAAGCTCGCCGGCGCGTTCTTCGACGCCGGGGAGATCGACGAGATCCGCCTGTTCCTGGCGCCGATCGTGCTCGGCGGCAAGACCGCACGCGACCCGCTCGAGGGCGTCGGGGCGGAGTCGATCGGCGACGCGCTGCGCGCCCTGACGCTCGAGTGCGAACGCGTCGAGGACGACCTGCTCATCTCCGCCCGCGTCAAGGAGTGGTGACGTGTTCACGGGACTCGTCGAGGACCTGGGCCGCGTGGCGGCCGTCGATGCCACCGAAGACGGCGTCCGGCTGACGCTCGCCACCACGCTGGTGCCCGAGATCGGGCTGGGCGACAGCGTCGCCGTCAACGGCGACTGCCTGACCGCCACGACGCTGACCGACGAGGCCTTCACCGCCGACGTCATGCACGAGTCGCTGCGCCGGTCGTCGCTCGGCGAGCTGGCGGCAGGCGACCCGGTCAACCTCGAACTCGCCCTGCGCGCCGACGCGCGGCTGGGCGGGCACATCATGCAGGGCCACGTCGACGGGCTCGCCAGGGTCGTCGGCATCGAGGACGACGGCTTCGCCAAGATCGTCACGATCGCGCCCGAGGACCCGGCGCTGCTGCGTTACGTCGTGGAGAAGGGGTCGATCGCGGTCGACGGCGTGTCGCTGACCGTCGCGCGGATCGACGACGAGTCTTTCGCCGTCTCGCTCATTCCGGAGACGCTGGAGCGGACCAACCTGGGGGATGCGGCCGTGGGCCGCCCGGTCAACCTCGAGGTGGATGTCCTGGCCAAGTACGTCGAGAAGCTGACAGGAGCGGTGCGATGAGCGCGACGACGCGCGATGACGTGAAGTTCGCCACGATCGAGGAGGCGCTGGAGGACATCGCCGCCGGCAAGATGATCGTGGTCGTCGACGACGAGGACCGCGAGAACGAGGGCGACCTCGTGATGGCGGCCGAGCACGTCACGCCCGAGGCCATCAACTTCATGACCCGCCAGGCGGGCGGCTGGATCTGCCTCGCGCTGACCCCCGAGCGCTGCGACGAGCTCGGCCTCGAGCTGATGGCGGCGAAGAACGAGTCGCAGTACGAGACGCCGTTCACGGTCACGATCGAGGCCGCCGAGGGCGTCACGACGGGCATCAGCGCGCAGGACCAGGCGACCACGATCAGCGTCGCGGCCGACCCGGAGAAGGGCAAGCGCGACATCGTCGTCCCGGGCCACGTCCACCCGCTGAAGGCCAAGGAGGGCGGCGTGCTGGAGCGCACCGGCCACACCGAGGCCAGCGTGGACATGGCGCGGCTGGCGGGCTGCGTCCCGGCCGGCCTGATCTGCGAGATCCAGAACGAGGACGGGTCCATGGCCCGCGTGCCGGACCTCGCCGCGTACTGCGCCAAGCACGGGCTGAAGCTCGTGACGATCGCCGACCTCATCGCCTACCGGCGGCGGCACGACAAGCTCGTCGAGCGCGTCGTCGCGACGACGCTGCCGACGTCCTTCGGCGACTTCACGGTCGTCGGCTACCGCTCGCTCGTCGACGACAAGCACCACATCGCGATGGTCAAGGGCGACGTCGACGGCAAGGACGACGTGCTCGTCCGCGTGCACTCCGAGTGCCTGACCGGCGACGTCTTCCACTCGCTGCGCTGCGACTGCGGCGAGCAGCTCGAATCCGCGCTGGCGATGATCGAGCGCGAGGGCTCCGGCGTCCTGCTCTACCTGGCGCAGGAGGGCCGGGGCATCGGGCTGCTGAACAAGCTGAAGGCCTACAAGCTGCAGGAGGAGGGGATGGACACCGTCGAGGCCAACGTCGCGCTCGGCCTGCCCGCCGACCTGCGCGACTACGGCATCGGCGCGCAGATCCTCGTCGACCTCGGGCTGAGCTCCATCCGGATCCTCACGAACAACCCGAAGAAGATCCGCGGCCTGGAGGGTTACGGGCTGTCGGTCAGCGCCCAGATCCCCATCGAGCACACGCCGAACCCGCACAACGAGGCCTACCTGCGGGCGAAGGCCGAGAAGATGGGCCACACACTGCACCACCAGGGGACGTCGCTCGACGAGCAGATGGTTGCCGAGGAGCGCGCCCGCGACCGGAAGGATCAGGAGTCGTGAGGTTCGCCATCGTCGTCGGGGAGTTCTACGAGGAGCTCGCCGAGCGTCTCGTCACCTCGGCCCGCGAGGTCTTCGAGGCCGCGGGCGGAGAGACCGACCTCTTCGTCGTGCCCGGCGCATTCGAGCTGCCGCTGGCCGCCCAGTACGCCGCGGAGTCCGGCCGGTACGACGGGATCGCCTGCCTCGGCGCCGTCATCCGCGGGGAGACGACGCACTACGACTACGTCTGCACCGAAGCCGCCCGCGGCATTCAGGACGTGCAGCTGAAGACCGGCGTGCCGTGCGCGTTCGGCGTGCTGACCGTCGAGAACATGGATCAGGCCCTGGCCCGCTCCGGCGGCGGCAAGCGCGACTCCGGCGCCCACGCGGCGCACGCCGTCCTCGCGCTGGTGAAGGTCCGCGCCGCACTGGCGTGAGTGCCTGAGCGCCCACCCGCGGGCAGGACCGCGCGCGGGTGGGTACATTGCCATCAGGGTGGATCACACCGCGGAACTCATCGCGATCGGGCTGACGTTCCTCGCACATGTCGTGGGAGCGGTCGCCCTGGTCTGGGCCATGCTCGACGAGCGGGGCTGGAGCGCCCTGCGGGACTGGTGGCCGCGCGACGACCCGCCGCCGCCCGACGACGAGCCGCGTGACGACGGCGACGGGCCCGGCGGTCTGCCGGTCGACCTGCCCCTGCCGGCGGCGTCGCCCTCGCCCGTGCGCCTGCGCGAACCCGGCCGGATCGGCGACGCGAAGCCGCGTTCGCCGCGCCGCCCGGAGCACGAGCCGGTGCGCGAGCCCGTTCGTCACTGAGCATGGAGTACACTCCTCCGCCTCATGGCCAAGGTCTGTCACAGCTGCGGTAAGGGTCCCGCCTTCGGGAACAGCCGCTCCCACTCAATGGTTGCGACCAAGCGTCGCTTCAATCCGAACCTCCAGAAGGTCCGGATCCTCCAGGGCAAGACGCCGAC
>SYBY01000298.1 GCA_005788585.1 Actinomycetota bacterium
AATTGGCACCGTTCCCGTCGCGTACTGCTGCGACAGGATGGTTGCCGGGGTTTCATCGGGCCAGTCCCTCCACCCCTCTGGATGTGTCCAGCTATGTGAGTCGGCAGCTTAGCAACGGACTTGACGGAGGTACACTTTCGTTCGACGCGAAGATGGACACAGCACTGATGCCCACCCCGGACGAGCCTCCAAGTCGCCATGCCGAACCTGCCCAAGCCCCGCTTCGGCCGGCCGGTGCGCGCACGCTCCCGGGGCATTCCGCCCGCGCGTCACGAGCCTGAGTCCGAGACCCCGAACGTCGAGATCGTCGAGGCCCCCGGCCTGCGGTGGATCAACATCGAACGCCCCGGCCCGCTGGAGCGCGCGTGGCTGGAGGAGAACTTCGACTTCCACCACCTCGACTACGAGGACGTCTACTCGCGCAACCAGCGCCCGAAGGTCGACGAGTACGACGACTACCAGTTCGTCGTCCTGCACTTCCCGCGCTTCGACAAGAAGGTCGGACGGCTGAACGCCGCGGAGCTCGACGCGTTCATCGGGCCCGACTACGTCATCACCCTCCCGAACGAGCCGATCCAGCCGTTGGAGTACCTGTTCGAACGCTGCCGGGCGCGCGAGGACGTCCGCGACAAGCTGTTCGCCAACGGCGCCGGATACCTGCTCTACAAGATCGTCGATGACTGCGTCGACGCCTCGTTCCCGATGCTGCGCAAGATGGGCAACAAGCTCGAGCGCCTCGAGGACGACATCTTCGAGGGCCACTCCGAGGCGATCGTGCGCGACATCTCCAACGTCAAGCAGGAGATCATCAACTTCCGCAAGATCGTCCGGCCGCAGCGCACCGCGCTGCGCGACCTCGAGCGGACGAAGCGCTACGTCGCCGAGGACCTCGAGATGTACTTCGACGACATCAACGACGCGAACGAGCGCATCTGGGACATGCTCGAGAACTACAAAGAGGTCATCGAGGCGCTCGAGTCCACGAACGAGTCGGTGATCTCCCATCGCGTCAACGACATCCTGCGCGTGCTGACGTCGATCAGCGTCGTCGTCCTGCCGCTCACGCTCGTGGCGAGCGTCTTCGGGATGAACGTGCACGTCCCGGGCGAGGGGGACATCGAGGCGTTCTGGCTCGTCCTCGGCGTGATGGTCGCCATGCTCCTCGGGATGCTGGCCTTCTTCCGGCACCGAAATTGGCTGTAGGCGGTAACGCCTCGCGTCCCCGGGTGTAGGACCCCCGATGGCCTCCCCCCACGCCGACCCGCTCGAGCGACTCGGCGAGCAGTTCGCGCTCACGACCCCCACCGAGCGCAAGCGCCTGCTCGTCATCACCAACCCGTACGCGACGACGGTCTCCGACCGGCTGAAGAAGCTCGTCGTCTACGCGCTCGGTGGCCGCTACGACGTCGAGGCCGTCGACACCCAGCGGCGTAACCACGCGACCGAACTCTGCCGCGAGGCGGCCTCGGAGGGCTACGACGCCGTCGTCTCCTTCGGCGGCGACGGCACCGTCAACGAGTGCGCGAACGGGCTGGTCGGCTCCCCCACGCCGCTGACCTGCCTGCCCGGCGGCGCGACCAACGTCCTGTGCAAGATGCTCGGCATCCCCGGCGACATCGTCGACGCGACCGAGCACCTGCTCCATGCCGCCGACCGCTGGAAGGTCGACCGGGTCGACATCGCCCAGGTCAACGACCGCTACTTCACGTTCTCCGCGGGCCTCGGGGTGGATGCCGCCGTGGTCAAGGAGGTCGACGCCCGGCCGCACCTCAAGCACCGCCACGGCCCGTGGTACTTCATGTACCGCGCCGTGCATGTCGCGGTGCGCGACTACCTGTGGCGTCCGCCCCGCTTCGAGGTCAGCGCCGGCGGCGTCACCGTCGAGGGCATGACGGCGATCGTTCAGAACGGCGACCCGTTCACGTACTTCGGCAACCACCCGCTCCACGTCGCCGAGGGCGTGTCCCTGCAGAGCGGCACGCTGGCGGGCGTCGTGCTGCACCGCGCCCGCGCGACTGACGTGCCGACCATCGCCTACCGCCTACTCGTCCCCCGCGCGCGGATGATCGACCACAAGCACATCGAAGGTCTCCCGCCGAGTGACGAGGTCGTCATGCGCTCGCCGGTGCCGATCCCGCTCGAGGTCGACGGCGACTACATCGGCGATGTCGACGAGGCCGTCTTCCAGGTGCACCCCGGCGGTCTGCGCGTCGTGCGCTGACCGATGATTCAGTTGCTGTAACGCCGGGTACCGCTGCCCTCGATCACCGTCGATCGAGGGGAGTTGACGATGTCGGACCCTGTCCTGGACCGCAGAACGTTCCTGGCACGAGCCGGAGTTCTCGGGCTCGCGCTGAGCGCACCGCCGGGCCTCCTGAGCACCGCGCAGGCGAACCCGGCTGGAGACGCCATCGAGGCGCTCGTGCGCTGGCTGCGGCCCGAGCTGCAGAAGCTCGCCGCCGAGACCCACGACGCGCTGGCCGCCTTCTGCATCCCCGGTGACGACCGGTTCTCGCGCCGTCAGCACCTGATGCGCGACGAGCCCGGCGGGGTCGCCGCCGGCTGCGGCAGCTTCCTGATGGACACGATCGACGGCTACCTCGCGCTGCCTGACGCGGTGTGGGTCCCTCCGATCCTGCAGGGGACGCGTGCCCTCGGCAACGTGCCCGCGCCGCTGCCGCTCGAACTGCGGCAGCTGGGCCTCGCCGAGGCCCAGCGCCTGGATCGCGCGCTGAAGATCGTGATCGAGAACGACGAGACGATCCCCGCGGCCATCGTCGTCGCCCTGCTGCTGAACGTCACCGCGACGATTCTCACCCCGGCCGTCCTGTGGCGCTCGGGCGCGATCGCACCGTTCGCGAAGCTGTCCTACCGCGAGAAGGCGGCGGTGTTCCGCGACTTCGAGAGCCGCGCGCCGAAGATCGTCATCCTGGCGCGGCAGTCCGGCGCGCTCGGCAGCCACGTCGTCGAGGCGCTGGACGGCCTCATCCGGTACCTGGCGATGGCGATGCTCGCCCTGCCCTCCGACGGCATGTACAGCGAGCAGTCGACGTACGACCGGGCGGCGAAGGCCGTGCGGTCGCGCCCGATCGGCTGGGACCAGGCCGGGTACCTGCCGGGCCAGACGGTGCCGCCCGACGGGCACCCGGAGTTCCTCGGCTACTACCAGGACCGACGTGAGGTGGAGGCGTAGATGCGTGACGTGATCGTGATCGGGGCCGGCGGCGGAGGACCCGTCGTCGCCAAGGAACTGGCCGCGCGCGGCCTGGACGTGCTCGTGCTCGAGGGCGGTGCGGCCCACGACCGCCCGCGCAAGCAGTGGACGCACTTCGAGGACGATGCGTTCAACCCGGCCTACGGGTTCTTCCGCATCGGGCCGCAGAACCGCGACCGGCCGCCATGGATCCGCGAGCAGCAGCAGAACTCGTACATCTGGCAGGTCTCCGGGGTCGGCGGGACGACGCTGCACTACTACGGCAACAGCCCGCGGGCCTTCGCCGGAGCCTTCGCCGGCTACGACGGGCCGGACCGCGACATGTACGACACCCGCCACCCGTTCCCGTTTCCCTACGAGGAACTCGTCCCCTACTACGAGTGGGCCGAGGCGACGCTGCCGGTGCAGACCGCCGCCATGGGCACGAAGGAGCGCGTGTTCTTCGACGGGTGTGAAGCCGTCGGCCTGCCGGTGCAGACGACCAGGGACACGACGGAGAACTCGTTCCGCCCACAGCAGAACGCGATCCTCCAGCCGGGTGGCACCGCCGGACGCACAGGCGACCGCGACCAGCTGCGCCATCCCCAGGCGCAGGGCTGCACGTTCTGCGGCTACTGCGCCCAGGGGTGCATGAACCCGGTGGACGCGCCGCGCAACCTGTTCGCCAAGCGTTCGACGGACAACAGCTACGTCCCGATGGCGCTGACCGCCGACGCATGGGCGCCGGGTGGGCGGCGGGCTGAGCTGGTCACCGACGCGTACGTCACGAAGATCCACACGACCACCAGAGATGGTGGGACCGTCGCGACGGGCGTGACGTACATGGTCAACGACGACCGTGAGACCCGGCGCGAGGACGCGAAGGTCGTCGTCCTGGCGGCAGGGTGCATCGATTCGCCGCGCCTCTGGCTGAACAGCGACCTGCCGAACCCCAACGACTGGGTGGGGCGTGGCCTGACCGACCACTACCTCGACTGGGTCGTCGGGCTGTTCGACGAGAACACCGGGGCGACGAAGGGCGCGGCGTCGGCGGCGCGCGCGGACTTCCCCGGGTACGGCGGGATCGAGCAGGTCGGCCTGCCCCCCGCGCTGCAGGCGTTCTCGATGAGCTTCAGCGGCTCGGGCATCCGCGGCATGTACGACAACGGGCGCGGCAAGCGCGGCGCGTGGGACGGCGTGACCGGCCGCCTCACCGGGCCGGAGCTGAAGGACGCGATGCTCAACGGCGCCGACCGGCTGCTGAGCATCCTCGTCCTGACCGGCGACGACGTCGAGGCCGACAACCGCGTGCGCCTCTCGAAGGTGTTCCCTGTCGACGAGCACGGGCCTGTCGCTCGCGTCGACATGCCGTACAAGGTGCGGACGGCACAGACGGTCGCGCGCCGTGACTGGCTCGCCAACCGCGCCGCCGAGATCCTGCGCGGCGCCGGCGCGAAGAAGATCTACCGGATGGACTGGGCGCCGCTGATCCTCCACACCCAGTCCTCGATGCGGATGGGGCACGACCCGGCGGACTCCGTCCTCGACGACACCTGCGAGGCGCGCGCCGTCAAACGCCTGTTCATCGCCGACAACTCGGCGCTGGCCAACGCGCTCGGCGGGCCGAACCCGACCCTCACGACCCAGGCCCTGGCGACCCGCACGTCGGAGAAGATCTTCGCGCGCTACTTCGGGGGCGACCCGTGGGTGGGGCGCGAGGAGCCGGTGGAGTCGACGGACGCACGGGTCACGGAGGGCTTGATGCAGCCCGCCTGACGTGGTTGTCTGCGCCTATGGGGCTCGGCAGGTTCTTCGGTCGCGGCAAGGATCCCGATGACGGCGGCATCGGGATCCCGGGCGCCGGCGACGCACAGGTGCACGTCACGCAGCACACCGTCGACGTCTCGAACGACCCCGACGCGGTCGCGCAGGTCACCGAACTGCTGAAGGCCCAGGGCATCGACATCTCCGCCATGACGGGCGGCGCCACGATCCAGATGGGTCAGCCGATGGATCCTGAGGACGCCGAGCGGTTCCGCCAGAGCATGCTCGGCTTCGCGGGCGCCCTGGCCACCCCCGCCGACGACGGGGTCGACGACGTGGTCGAGTCCCTGGAGCGCCTGGCCAGGCTGCGGGACAGTGGCGCGCTGACCGAGGCGGAGTTCCAGGCCCAGAAGGCCCGGATCCTCGGCGGCGGCTGAGTCGGGTCAGCCCGCGCCGGGCGTGATCCGGTACGCGTCGAACACCGACTCGATGTTCCGCAGGCGCGTCACGATGCCCTTCAGCGTCTGGGTGTCGGCGACCTCGACGACAAACCGGTTGTGCACCATCGGGTGCTCGACTAGGCAGCGGGCTTCGATGATGTTCACGCCGGCCTCGGCGAACGTCCGTGAGAGGTCCTCGAGCAGGCGGTGGCGGTCGTAGCCGTCGATGGCCAGCTCGACCTTGAACGCCGTGGTCGCGTCGCCCTCCCAGCTGACGTTGACGAACCGGTCGGGGTCCTTGCGCAGCGCCGCGACGTTCGAGCAGTCCTCGCGATGGATCGTGATGCCCCGTCCCAGGCTGATGTAGCCCAGGATCGGGTCGCCCGGCACCGGCCGGCAGCACTTGGCCACGCGCAGCATGACGTCGTCGACGCCCTCCACGCGGATGCCCATCGCCGTCGACGCGGCCGTCGGCTTGCGGCGGTCGTCCCGGCCGGTGGCCAGGCGCTCGACCGCACTGTCCGCCTCGTCGGCCGCCTCCCCGGCCTTCAGCCGGTTCAGGACCTTGTTGACGACGACCTTCGGCGACACCTTCGCCCCGCCGAGCGCGATGTAGAAGTCCTCGCCCTTGCGGAAGCCCATCTCGCGGATGACATCGGCCAGCAGCGGCGAGCTGACGATCTTCTGCGCCGGCAGGCCCGCCTTGCGCAGGTGCTCCTGCAGCAGCTCGCGGCCGGCGTGCTCGGTGTCCTCACGCGACTCGGCCTTGAACCACGCCTTGATCTTGTTGCGCGCCCGCGTGGTCTTCACCAGCGACAGCCAGTCGCGCGACGGGCCGCGCTCGCGCTTGCTCGTGAGCACCTCGACGATGTCGCCGCTCTTCAGCTCGTAGTGCAGCGGCACGATCTTGCCGTTGACCTTCGCGCCGACGCAGCGGTGGCCGATCTCGGTGTGGACCTCGTAGGCGAAGTCCAGCGGCGTGGCGCCCGCGGCCAGGGACTTGACCTCGCCCTTGGGCGTGAAGACGAAGACCTCCTCGTCGAAGAGGTCGACCTTCAGCGTCTCCATGAACTCGCGCGGGTCCTGGAGATCCTTCTGCCAGTCCATGACGTTGCGCAGCCACTTGGTCTTCGCGTCGTCGCTGCCGCCGTTGTTCTTCGGGTCGGCCTTGTACATCCAGTGCGCGGCCACGCCGAACTCGGCCATGTCGTGCATCTCGCGCGTGCGGATCTGGATCTCCAGCGGCAGGCCCTCGGGCCCGATGACCGTCGTGTGCAACGACTGGTCCATGTTGAACTTGGGCATCGCGATGAAGTCCTTGAACCGGCCGGGCAGCGGCTTCCACAACGAGTGGATGACGCCGACCGCCCCGTAGCAGTCCTTCACCGAGCTGACGATGACCCGCATGGCCGTGAGGTCATAGATCTCGTTGAACTCACGGTCCTTCTTGCTCATCTTCGCGTAGATGGAGTAGAAGTGCTTGGCGCGGCCTGAGATCTCGGCCTCGATGCCCAGCGCCTGCAGCTCGCGCTGGAGGTAGTCGCCCGCCTTCTGGACGTAGCTCTCGCGCTCCTCGCGCTGCTGGTTGACCAGGCCCTTGATCTCCGTGTACTTGCGCGGGTGCAGCGCGGCGAACGCGAGGTCCTCGAGCTCCCACTTGATCGCGTGGATGCCGAGGCGGTGCGCGATCGGCGCGTAGATCTCCAGGGTCTCCTTCGCCTTGTCGATCTGCTTCTGCTTCGGCATCGCGCCGATGGTCCGCGTGTTGTGCAGGCGGTCGGCGAGCGTGATGAGGATGACCCGCACGTCGCTGGCCATCGCGACCATCATCTTGCGGTAGTTCTCGGCCTGCGCCTCGTCGCGCGACTGGAAGACGATGCCGGTCAGCTTGGTGACGCCGTCGACCAGCGACGAGATCTCCTCGCCGAACTGCTCGCGGACCTCCTCCAGCGACGCCGTGGTGTCCTCGACGGTGTCGTGCAGCAGCGCGGCGCACAGCGTCTCGGTGTCCAGGCGCATGCCCGCGCAGATCTTCGCGACGCCCACCGGATGGGTGATGAAGTCCTCGCCGGACTTGCGGCGCTGGTCGGCGTGGTGCTCGCAGGCGAACAGGAACGCCTGTTCGACCCGCGCGCGATCGATGTCGACCAGCGACTCGGCGGCGTGCTCCTCCACGATGGCGAACAGGTCGCTGAGCAGCACCTGCTCGCGCTCCGTGAGATCGGACCGCTTGACGCCGTGGTGCTGCTCCGGATGGGCGATCTGGTCGACCTGCACGCGCGGCGAGATCGCCGGTGTCGGCTGGTCCGTCAGGCTGCCACTGCTGTCGCGCTGCTCAGGAATGCCCGGCCGTCCTCGAGTTGCTGGGTGTAGCACCGGAAGGCCGCCGACCGCTCCAGCTCGGTGCGCTGGGCGGGCGGGACCGTCACGGTCCGCGTCTCCGAGTCGAGGCTGACGAGGCCGAGCTCCGTGAGGACCCGCATGGC
>SYBY01000299.1 GCA_005788585.1 Actinomycetota bacterium
CACCGCCGACATCAACGAGGCCCAGGCCGTGTTCGCCGTGGACTACCGCGGCATCACCGTCACCCAGGTCGCCGACCTGCGCAGCAAGCTGCGCGAGTCGGACACGACCTTCCGCGTGGTGAAGAACACGCTGACCGAGCGGGCCGCCGACCAGGCGGGCGCCGAGTCGCTGAAGACCCTCCTCGAGGGCCCGACCGCGCTGGCGTTCGTCAAGGGCGACGCCGCCGCGGCCGCGAAGACGATCAGCGACGCTGCCAAGGAGACCGAGCTGCTGCCCTTCAAGGGCGGGCTCATGGACGGCAACGAGCTGAGCGTCGACGACATCCAGGCGATCAGCAAGCTTCCGTCGCGCGAGGTGCTCTACGGGCAGCTCGTCGGCATCGTCGCGTCCCCGATCACGGGTCTCGCCCGCAGCCTCAACGGGCTGCTCGGCGGTCTGGCGATCGCGCTGGCCGGCGTGCAGGAGAAGAAGGAGTCCGGCGAGATTCCGTCGGGCGACGCGCCTGCGCCTGCACCCGCTGCTGAGCCCGAGGCCGTTGCGGCCGAGGAAGCACCCGCTGAGGAGGCCCCGGCTGAGCCGGAGGCCGCCGCCGAGCCCGAGGCTGAGGCCCCGGCCGAGGAATCCACCCCTGAGACTGAGAACAACGAGGAGTAAGCATGGCGACCACCGCTGAATGGATTGACGAGCTCAAGAGCATTTCGGTGCTTGAGCTGGCCGAGCGCATCAAGGCGCTCGAGGAGGAGTTCGGTGTCTCCGCGACGGCCGTGGCCGCTGCGGCCCCCGCCGGTGGCGGCGGCGGTGGCGGCGAGGCCGCCGCTGAGGAGTCCTCCACGGTCGACGTCGTGCTCACGGGCGCCGGCGACAAGACGATCCAGGTCATCAAGGTCGTCCGCGCGGCGACCGGCCTGGGCCTGAAGGAGGCCAAGGCGCTGGTCGACGAGGCCCCCAAGCCCGTCAAGGAGGGCATCGAGCGCGACGAGGCCGACCAGCTCAAGGCCGAGCTCGAAGAGGCTGGCGCGAGCGTCGAGCTGAAGTAGCCGTCTTCAGCAGAGCTGAATACGGCCGGGAGAATCGGCTGGCGCCGATTCTCCCCTTCTCAGGGCGTCCTTCGGGGCGCCCTTCGTCGTTCTCCAGGTGACCGCCGCAAATCACGCGCTCGACCACGGGTCGGGGCCTCGAGGTCCCCGGGGTGCCTCGGTGTCAGGGCATCCACCGCGCGGCGTATCCCGCCTGCGCCGAAACCCAGATCTCAACGGGTGCGCGCGGTGGAAGTTGTGCGTTCAGCGTCTGCCGCGGCGCTTGGTCGGGTCCCGGATCGCCGCATCGACGCGTCGTCGACGAGGTCGGCCAACCGCTCACCGTCGTCCAGTGCCCCGTCCGGCACGCCGTAGTACCGCTCCACGGCGACCTCGCGGGCGCGGGTCTCGTAGCGGAACGGCTCACAACCCGCGGCGATGTACGCGGGTCGCGTCTCGTCATCGACGCGCAGGTACACCTCGTCGAGAACGAGCGCGAAGGGCACACCGTCGCGCTGCAGGCTCCACCCGCTGAACATCCGCCGGACCTCGACGGGCGGCCCGAACGGCTCCAGCAGTTCGATGACGTGGTGCAGGAGCTCGGGAGAGCGTGACATCAGAACACCCCGTACTGCCGCACGAGCCGCGCGAGCGCATCCCGGTCGAACAGCAGTGCCAGCAGCCCCTCCTCGATCTGGCGCCCGAGCCGCCGCGCCTCGGTCCACGCCGCCGACCGGTCCTCGTCCCCGCGGGACAGCGAGCGCAGCGCGTCGCGGAACGCCTCGTCGTCCAGCCGGCCGAGGAACCGGTCGTAGGCGGTGAGGGTGCGCACGCCCGGGTCGTAGGCCTCGTGGCGCAGGAACGCATCGGCCACCCGGTCGACCGGGGGCGAGGCGAACGTCTCGGCCAGCCAGACCCGCATCTCCTCGGCGCGGAGGTCATGGCACTCCAGGACGGGCAGGAGGCCACTGGCGAAGAGGAGCTTGCGCGAGGTGCGCAGCTTCGCGGCCCGCAGCGCCCAGCGGTCGGTGCTGTCGCGCTGCTTGCCCTCGAAGTCCACGCAGATCGTGCGCCAGTAGCGGGCGAGGTCGTTGAGCAGGAACCGCGGTGGCCGGTAGTCGCTCACGCGCGTCCCGACGTACGTCTCGATGACGGCGCGGCGGGCCGCCTCGTGCGCCGCGCTCCCCGCGATCGCCATCGATTCGAGGACCAGGAGCATGCGGCGCGTGAGGTTGTTGTTGTCGTCGGCGCGCCGCCCGATCCGGGTGATGAGGTGATCGACGTACGCGACGTCGTCGAACGCGCCCGACCGGCTCGGCGGCTTGTCGAGGATCTCACTCACCTGTGCGGGGGTGGGGGCGACCGCGATGCGCGGGCTGCCACCGACGAGCACCACGAAGTCATGGTCGCTGCCGGAGGTCAGCTCGAGCCGCCCCCAGGAGCCCATGACCACGACGGAGACGTCCTCCTGGCGTTCGAGCTCGGCGAGCCGCGCGGCCGCAGCGTCACGGGCTTCGAGCGAACGCCTCCTCGCGGCCATCAGGTGCGGCAGCGGCTCGCCGCTGCGGGCGGCGAGCGCGGCGAGCCCACCGCCGGAGGTCAGCTCGCTGAGACGGGAGCTTCGAGGATCCACGGCACGTCGACGCAGCGGCTCAGCAGCGGCGCGAACAGCGCGGCGTGCTCGTCGGTGAGGCCGACGTGGCGGCCGTCGGCCAGCGAGCTGAGGTGGACTTCGCGCAGGCGCGAGGCGAAGCGGTCCACGAGCTCACCGGCCAGGGTCATGGACGGGTCGATCGACCACGCGTGCGCGATGTCGAAGCAGAAGCCGGCCTCGGGCAGGCGCGCGAAGACGGCGGCGAGATCGTCGGGGGTCTGGCCGAACGCCTTGCGGCCGTCCATGTTCTCGACGATCAGGCGCGACCCGAGGGCCGCCAGCTCGTCGCCGTCGCCCAGCGTGTCGGGGTGGACGACGATCGTCTCTATCCCCAGCGGAAGGCGCTCGAGCAGCTCGCGCAGGTGCGCGGGATCGCGCAGCCCCTTCGTGGGCGCGTGCACCGACAGGTCGTTGAACGGGAGCGCGGGGCCGAGGTCGAGGAACGCCAGCAGCCCTTCGAACTCCCGGGCCTGCAGCGCGGCGAGCTCGGCGGCGTAGCTGGACAGCTCGTGGGCTGCGGCGACCAGCGCGGGCCAGTCGCCGCGCAGCGAGGAGAAGCACCCGGTCGAGGCGCCCACGGGGTGGTGCGAGGCGAGCACCGAGCGGACTGAGGAGCTGGCGACCATGGCGACGTTCACGGCCCAGCGAAGCTACCAGCGTCGGCGGCGACCCTGGGCGGCCACTCTCCGCATTCACCGCGAAACGGCGGCGGCGGACGCGACCCGTTTGGATGGCGGGCGATGCGGTCAGCCTCGAACGGTGTCCTTCCTCCGCCGCCGCATCCGCCCACCCCTCACCCTCACGCGCGCCGAGCTGCGTGAGCAGGCCCGGTCGCAGGCCCGCCGTGCGCGCCAGCAGCTGCTCGTGCTGGTCCCCCTGGTCGCGGGGCTCCTCGCCCTCTACCGCTACCGGATCGAGCTGTTCGGCGTGGACACCCCCGTGCGCATCGCCGCGGCGATCGGTCTCGTGGCCACGGGCTGGTTCCTCGCCACCGGGCTCGCGCGGATGGTCGGTCCGCGGGCGGTCCGCGGTCTGGATCCGGGCACGGCCGGCGTCCTCGGGTTCCTGCTGCGGCTGCTGACGATCGTCGTGATGGTCATCGTGGCGCTGCGGGTGGCCGGCGTGCAGCCCGGGACGCTCGTCGCGGGGGCGTCGTTCACCGCGGTGGTCGTGGGGCTGGCGTCCCAGCAGACGCTCGGCAACATCATCGCCGGGGTCGTGCTGCTCTCGTCGCGGCCGTTCACGATCGGCGACCGCGTGCGCTTCTCGGGGTTCGGGATGGACGTCGAGGGCACCATCCGGGCCCACGGCCTGCTGTACGTCACGTGCCACGACGGCGAGGACACCGTCCTCATCCCCAACAACACCGCGCTGACGATGTCCATCCGGCCGATCCGCGAGCCGGCGTCGGTCGACATGGTCGCGCGCCTGCCGCGGAGCGTCGATCCGGAGTCGGTCGCCGACCGCGTCGCCGAGGGCCTCACGGTCCCGACCCGCGTGCCGCCCGAGGTGGCGCTGGAGGAGTTCGACGGCGACCAGGTCGTCCTGCGCATCCGGGCCACGCCGCGCGAGCGTGCGCGGGGCGGCGCCCTCGCGCGCGAGGTCCTGCACGCCGTGGGGCGCATCGCCGACGGCACGCTGGAGCACCGGGCGGCCGCACGGTGACGGCCGCCGGGCTGGCACGCTCGCACCTGGTGCCCTACAATCCCCGCGTCGGTCGATAGCCGTAGCCGCTCCAGTCGTTGACACGACACCGCGCCACATACGCGGTGTTCCGGGAGCGGGGTCCGTGAGAACCGACTGCCCCTGCTGGGGCAACACCTCGTTGTGCTATCTTGGCGAGTCGGCGTACTGGGCCTCCGTACGCCTCGCCACCTCCCCTCCTACGCCCTGAGGAGCCGCTGTCTTGCCGCCTCTTGACGCTCCGCGGGTGCGCCGTAGTTTCGCGCGCCTTGACC
>SYBY01000300.1 GCA_005788585.1 Actinomycetota bacterium
CTCTCTGAGTATGGCCCGCCCCTCGCGTGTCCTTGTGGTCCTCTGCGCCCTGGTGTGCGTGTTCGCGTTCAACGTCAGCGCGGGCGCGGCGACCGGTGGCGCGAAGGGGCCGTCGAAGTCCGGCGGCGCCGCGTACGGCAGCGCGGTCAAGCCCGCGCCGCCCGAGGTCCGCGTGCTGCGCGTCGCGCCGGGGCGGATCGTGGAGGGCAGGCGGCCGAGCATCCGGGTCCGTATCGACCAGCGCCGCGGCACAAGGCTCAAGCGCGTGCGTGTCGTCGTGCTCAAGCGACCGTCGATGCGCCCGGTCGCCCGCGTGGTCCTGCGGGCCCGCCCCGGGCGCCAGGTCCGGGTGGCGTGGCCGAAGGGCTTCGCGTTCACCCCCGGGCGCTACGTCGTGCGGGTTCACGGCCGCGACGCGAACGGCCAGACCATTCGGCGCACCAGGCGGTACACCGGGAAGGCGAACCTGCTGGTGAAGGCGAAGCCCAAGCCCAAGCCGAAGCCCGCGCCACCGGCGCCGCCACCGCCCGCGCCGGCCCCTGCCCCAGCGCCGGCTCCTTCGGCCGGCGGGGTCTTCCCCGTCGCCGGGCCGCACACGATCGCCGGCAAGGGCGGGCAGTTCGGCGCCGACCGCGGCTCACACGCCCACGAGGGCCAGGACATCTCCGCCGCAGAGGGCGTGCCGATCGTCGCCCCGTTCGGCGGGACGGTCGCGTTCACCGACTACCAGGCCGCCGGCGCGGGCCACTACGTCGTGCTCGACAGCAGCGACGGCCGGTCGTACTTCTTCGCGCACTGCAAGTCCGGATCGGTGGCCGTCTCACGCGGCATGGCGGTCGTCGCGGGCGCGCAGCTGTGCCAGGTCGGCTCGACCGGGCGTTCCACCGGGCCGCACCTGCACTTCGAGATCTGGGTCGGCGGCTGGCGGCGCGACAAGGCGTCACACCCCATCGACCCGCTGCCCGACCTGCTCGCCTGGTCCGGCCGCTGACGCCCGGCGTCACCCCACGTCGAGCCGCAGCGTGGCCTGCACGCCCTCGGGCTCGGCCCGCACCACGAGCGTCCCGTCCCCGACCCCGTCGAGGGCAAAGCCGGCCCGCTCGCTGAGGCCCACGAGCCGGGCGGCGGTCGCCCGCAGCCGCTCGCTGCGCATCCGCACGACGAGCGCGCCCTCCGCGTCATCGCCCGCGCCGATCTGGGGAGACCGGGCCACGCGCTGGAGGTCCGGCTCGCGGGTGCTCACGACGATCTGACCGTCGACGACGGCCGCCCGAGCGAGCAGCACGGCGTTCGCCGACACCTGTCCCGCCCCGTCGGGCGCGACGGTGAACTCCAGTCCCGGCAGGCCGATGGCGGCGAACACGGGCCCGAGCAGGAACCGCCCGCGGGAGAACGCGTCGGCGAACCCCTCGGGGTCGCGCAGGCCGACGCGCAGGCGGCTGTCCTCGAGGTCCGTGGCGAGGAGCGCCGGGCCCGCGAGGTTGCCGACGATGTCCAGGCCGAAGTCGACCCGGGTCTGCTGCAGCGGCTCCTGGGCGGCGTCGAAGGCCCGGGCCGCCTCGGGATCGAGCGCCCGCCAAACGCGCTCGGCGAAAAGCAGCGTCGCGGCGGGTTCGCGCAGCCCGGCCCGCAGCGCCCCGTACTCCGGGATCGGCGGGGTCTCGGCGCCCCCGGCCACGGGGAGATCCGCGGCGACGAGGTCACTCTCGGAGGTGTCGAAGGCGGTGGCGATCGTCACGCTCCGGGTGTCCGCCGAGATCGCGACGGTCATCCGCTCCAGCGCCGCCACCCACGGGATCTTGCGCAGGTCGGCGAAGTCCGGGCCGGCGAGTGCCACGGGCGCGCTGACGCTCAGACGGACCGGCGCGCGGGTCGGTGTGCCCTCCAGCCGCTCCTCCAGCACCCGCGGCGTCATCCCGCGCCGCTCGGCCTTGCGGTCGAGCGCCAGGCGCAGGGTGTCGGCGTCCTTGCCGACGAGGAGGACCGCGCCCGCGCGGGCGTAGGCCGGCGCGCCGTCCTCCGCCCGGTAGAGGGATGCCCCGCGATGGGTGCCCGCCGGGTCCAGGCGCTGGCGATCGACCGCCGTCTCCAGGCGCCGGGCAAGGGCCGACTCGTCGGCGACCATCCACGCCGCCAGCGGGGTCCGCGCGACCGTCAGGTCGGTCAGGTCCGGCAGCGCGATGACGACCGGGTTCCCGGCCTGGTCGCGCAGGCTGTCGAGTTCGAGCCCGGCTTCGGCGGCGAGTCGCGTCACCTGCCCGAGCACGAGCTCGGTGGCCGGGATCCGCCCGAGGCGACCCGCCAGCGCGCCGGTCTCCCCCTGGTCGAGCCGGGTCGACACCACGCCGACGGCCAGCGCCTCCTCGGGCAGGTATGCGAGCGCGTCACGCAGCGGGTCGGGCCGGGAGGGCGGCTCGTCACCGTCGCCGCCGCAGCCCGACGCCAGCGCGGCGAGGACGGCGAGGCACGTGGCGAGACGGCGCATCCGCGGCAAGCTACCCCGCCGCCGCTCGCGGCGTCGGGCCACGACCCACACGACGGGCCGGTGGCGCTACGATCCATCGTCGCTCGGCGAGTTAGCTCAGTTGGTAGAGCACACGACTGAAAATCGTGGTGTCCCCGGTTCAAGTCCGGGACTCGCCATCAGGCCAGGAGCCCCGTCGCCACGGGGTTTCTGTCGTTCAGGGGTGGCGACCGTACCCCACGAAGCCCCGCCCATGGCAGCGAAATGGCAGCACCAGCCAGCGAACGAGCGACCACGGAGGCCCCGTGCCGGAGTCCGACCCGATCCGCCTTGCCCCGATGCACGAGGTCAAGTCGGTCATGACCGACTTCGTGGAGACCAACGGCTACGTGGACCGCTCCGGCCGCGAGATCGAGCAGCCGGAGGAAATCCCGAACGTCCCGGGCCATCCCGACGACCTGGACCTCATCTCGGAGGACCTGGACCGAGAGTCTTGAGCATGTAAGGCTCGTCCGATGTCGCCGGATATGCCCCGCGGACCGCTTCCGCCCTCGTCCTCGCAGGCCGCACCGTCCGCGCCGGACATCCGGGTCTACGTCCGGCTAGGCCATGCCGTCGCGCGCGCCCAACTGCTGGAGCTTGCGATGGTCAAGCTCCTGGCGGAGCAGAAGCACAACCCGCGGCTCTCCGAAGACGAGCGCTGGAACAAGGTCTTCGGCTGGATGCGGATGTCTGCGGGCCAACTCCGCAAAGCCCTGGGGATCCCGGAGGCCGTGGCGACGGATCTCAGGCATGTCGTCGATCGACGTGACCGCGTAGTCCACAAGGCGTGGGTCCTGTACGCCCGTGGGGAGGACCGCGAGGCTTCCGCCGACGCCTGGGCGACCTACCTTGACGAGGAGGCCGCGGTGTTCGGCTTCGCCTTCAACGGGATGATGGCCATGGTCCATCTCGTTCGGGCTGACAGCACCGCCAGCCAGGAGGCGCTGGACGCGGCCTGGCGACGACACGTTCCGGAGCCGGTGGAGCCCGTGGCGCCCAGGGTGCCGTAGTCCCGAGGGACGACCCCACCCCCACCCCCTTCGCGCGGTCTTGCCTCCCCGGGCTTCGGCTAGAGGGGAGCGACTCCCGTCGGCTTGCTGCGCCAGATCGGACATCCAGCCGCATTCGTCTGATTGCGGAGCAGTTCGAACGTTGCTCGACTGGCCTGCCCGGAACCGTCGGCGGCCCCGAACACCACGGTCACTCCGAGCCTGCTGTCAGGCGCGACGCCGGGCGGGAACGCGACCTTGACCTTGTGCTCTTCGGCGACCTTGAGGTGCCCTTTCCATGCGCCGAACGGGATCGCCACTTCGCCCGCCGGAGTCGAGAGCGTCGCCGACTCGATCGAGGCAGCGGTCGGCCCGGCGTTCCCGATGACCCCGTGAATGGCCTCAGCGGTCAATGTCCAGTGCAGCCCTTGGGGCGCGCCGATGTGGACCTGGGGGCGCTCCTTCACCGCCCGGTCTTGGACTTCCTCCGCGCGCCGCGCACGCTCAATCTCCACGATGTGCTCGTCAGAGAGGGCCGAACGCTCCGCCGCCGCAGCCGACCGTTCCTCTGCTTGAGCCGAGCGTCGCGCGGACCACCAAGCGGACCCAGCAGCCCCAACAGCGATGACGGCCGAGACGACAGCAACCCAGGTGTCAAGGTCCATTGGCGGCAACCCTACGGGCTGACCGGCCCACGGGTCAGCACTTCCTGCGCTTGCCGAGTCTGCCCCAACCCGCTCGGGCGGTCTCGTCTCCAAACCCCACGCCGGGGGTCGCGGGCGCGCCAGTCGGTCAGGTCGTACGCGAATCCGTCGCAGCCGCGATAGTCGTGGAGGCGGCAGCGGACCAATAGGGTGGCGGCAATGAGGAACGGGTTCCTCGCACTCGCAGGGCTGGCGTTTGCACTCTCCGCAGGCCCAGCGCCCGCGTCGGCCGCTGACGTGATCGACCCCGCTGACGGCTCGGTCGTCGGCGCCCAGCCCCGCTTCACACTCGACCAGCCACTCCCCGGCGCGAGCCTCGCCGTCGAGTACTCGAAGTCGCCCGAACTGCTGACCGGCGGTTCACGAGCAGGCTGGTTCGTCGAACCGCTCGACGACCTCCTCAAGTTCCTTGACGAGCCTCCCCACACAAGCGTGCAGATGGAACGAGCGCTGCTCGCCGGGCCGTACCACTGGCGCGGGTTCATCCAGACCTACGGCGACGGCCCATCTTCGACGTGGACCCCTGTCCGGACGCTCACGATTCGGGACGAGCCCGTGGTGCTCGACGGGGCTGTGGTCCGGGCAGAACGGCTCAGACGGCGCGGCCGATGCTCAAGGGTTCGTCTGACCGGCACGGTCGCCTACCGGGACAACGACGCCGCACCGCGGCCGATCGGAATCGTGAGGGTCCGGGACTCAGTGGGCCGATTGCTCACCCGCGTGACGTGGCGCCCGTACCCCACCGCGTCGTCGTCAACGGTGAGTGCCAGGTTTAGCGTCACCGCCTGTGTACGGACGCGGCGCTTCAAGGTCACGGTGGCGGTCCGCGACCGGCAAGGGGCCGAAGCCGTATCACCGGCACGAGATCTGGCGGCGTAAGTGCTAGAGGCGCACGCCCCGCACCTTGACGCTTCGCGGGCGAGGAGGCGCCACGCGCGCCCTCCCGCCGGTCGCGCGCTGATCAGCTCACGAGCCCGGCGAACGGCCGGTAACCGTTCGACGGCGTCTGACCGTAAGGTAGAAGCGCCAGCAGGGAGCGGGCACCGTCAGAGACAAGCGCGATGAGTGACGTTGAGACCAACCAAGCCCGAGTCTGTCCGGACTGTGGGTCGCCAGCTGGGCAACAGCCGTTCTGCGCGCACTGCGGCCTCAACCTCACGATTGTCGAGCGGCTGCCCACCCGAGCTGACTGGGAGCAGGCCCACCCAGAGACCCCGTCTGCTGGGAGCTCCCGGCCCGAGCGCCACCCGCTGTCCCAGGCGCCCGACGTATCGGTCGCCTCAACTGCCGCTGACAGTCGCGGGCCGGAGCCTCCTGGCGAGGCCACGCCGACGCGCCCCGTCGGTGCCGAGCGCCCTGTCCACCCGTCTGCTCCGTCGCGGGCCGGACCGCCGTCCTACCCCGATCAGCTGCAGCAGCCCGAGGCCCCATCCCCGACGCTCGCGCCGCCGCTCCATCCGGGCGCAGAAGGTCCCGCGTTCGTCGCGTTCACCACACACACGATGGCCAGTTGGGGGTACCGCGTTGGCGGACACCTCATCGACATTGCCGCCGCGATCGTCCCCGCCTGGGCGGTCAGCGCCACACTGCAGTACGCCGGAGTTGAATCCGACGTTGCGGTGACAGTGTGGTTCGTGACCGCCGTGGTCATCTGGATGCTGAACACGACGGTCCTGTTCGGCGCGACGGGCGGGCGCAGCCTTGGCAAGCTCGTCGGCGGGATGAGTGTCATTCGCGAGGACGGACGGCGTGCCGGATACGGCCTCGGTCTGTTGCGCAACACGATCTGCCGACTCATCTACGTCATCCCGTTCGTCTGGCTTGCCGACAACCTCTGGCCGCTCGGTGACGATCGCCAAGCCCTGCGCGACAAGATGGTCAGTACGCGCGTAATGCGTGAGCCCAGCTACCCCCGGCGCGCCTGGCCGCTCGCCATCACAGCGGTATGTGTGCTCGCCCTGATCTACGGCGCCGCGGTCCTTGCCTCCGACGCCGAAGAGAGGAACAGCGGCTACACCGCCTCCGACCGCGAGGCCTTTATTGAAGGCTGCACCGAGGACGACAGCAGCCGCGGGGACTGCGCATGTCTCTACCGCTATATCGCCGACCGCGTCGCCTACGACGACTACCGCGAAGCCGACCAGAACACCAACATCGACCGGTGGCCCGCCAACGTACGTGACACCGCCGAAGCCGGGAGCGCGATCTGCTTCACCGACGACACGCCCACGCTGCCCGAGCCACAAGAGACGTCCGTGACGTTCGACGGCAAGCAGTACAGCTGCAGCAACGTCGTACTCGGGCAGATCGATGACGCCAAGCGGGCGGTGATCACCGCCCGCAAACCGCTCGCCGACATGCGATACGCGCTCGAGCAGATCGACAGGAAGTACCCCAGCAACACGCTTCCGCCCGCTACCTACGAGCGCTACGAGACGCTGCGCAAGCGGTACAACTGGCGCGTGGACCACAGCAACCGCGCGATCGACCGGTACAACCAGAAGCTCGAATCGCTCTGCGATAGGTCGTAGATGAGCACGAAGCGCGCAACCCTTTGCGGAGCAGCGATGGCCGTCCCGCCATCGGGGGAGTCATCTTCATCGGTGTGGCAATCACGGAGATCAACTACGTCACTGATCACCCCTTCCGCTACGGCCCCGCGAAAGTGATCGCGTGGGCCGCCTCCGCCGGGCACCAACCGCTATGCCCGCAAGCGCGACCGCACGAAGCCGTACAGCGGTCGCCAGGTGGTCATCTGCCTGACGACCCTGGGCCGGGTCTTCGCGCACGCTCAGCGCCGCCAGGGCTACGCCGGGGAGAACCCGGTGCGCCAGCTTGAGCGCGGCGAGCGTCCCCGCGACGACGAGCCACGCGAGCGGATCACGCTGACGCCCGAGCAGGTGGGCAAGGTGGTCGCCGCGACCGGCGACGGCTATAGCCCGGTGATCGCGTTCATCGCGCAGACCGGGTGCCGGGTGTCCGAGGCGCTGGGCCTCGTATGGGCAGACGTAGACCTCGGAGCGCGGACCGTGCGCTTCGAGCGCCAGCTAGCTCCGGACGGCACCCGCGCCCCGTTGAAGACCAGAGCCAGCCGCAGGCGGATCGACCTCCCGGCCGAGACCGTCCGCTCCCTCGCGGCACTGAAGCTCGCCGCGCTCGACACCCGCGCTTCCGCGCTCGTCTTCCAGTCCAAGGTCGGTCGGCCGAACCGGCACAATCTCAACCGCGCGCTCTACGCCGCGTGCGAGTGCGCCGAGGTGCCGAAGATCAGCGCCCACGGCTTGCGTCACGCGCACGGCTCCGCGCTCTTGGCCGCCGGGGTAGATCCCGCGACCGTGGCGAAGCGGCTCGGTCACAGCCTGGCAGTCCTACTCTCCACCTACGCGCACGCACTCGATGACGCGGAGCGGGCGAAGCAGCGCCGCGCGGTGCTCGATGGCCTGTACGGCACAGCGACCGTCACGGCAGTCTGAGGGTGTCCTCGTGGCAGCACCATGGCAGCGGACCAGAGCGGACGAGCGCGGATCGCTGCCAGGGAGGACCAACAGAACCTCAGCAGCTGCGGGCCATCGCGGACGAGCGCGGACCGCTGTCGGGCCTGAAAATCGTGGTGTCCCCGGTTCAAGTCCGGGACTCGCCATTCTTCCTTCCCGGTAGCCACGGCGCCCGCGGTGATCCGCGCCCGCCAGGGCCGCCGTATCCGGCGAGACATGCGCATCGCTGTCATCGGCGCCGGGCTGGCCGGCCTCACCGCCGCCCGTGATCTCCACGACCGTGGGTACACCGTCGTCATCTGGGAGAAGGCCCGGGGCGCCGGCGGAAGGACGTCGACCCGACGTGGCCCGGGCGGGCTGCGCTTCGATCACGGCGCCCCGTTCCTCCACGACGGCGTGCTGCCGCTCGAGGATCTCGAGGGACTCGTCTCCCACCGGCTGACGCTTCCTGGGGGCGCGGCGCGCGTGGAGATCGTCGGTGCCCCGTCGGCCAACGCACCGGCGAAGGGGCTCGCCCACCGCCTCGACCTGCGTGCGCAGACCCGGGTCGACACCATCCTGCGCTCCGGCGACGGCTGGCACCTCGCCGCCGAGGACGGCGGTGCGCTCGGACAGTTCGATGCGGTTGTCGTCGCGGCACCCGCGCTGCAGACCGCTGAGCTCCTCGCCGACGCCGTTCCCGGCATCGCGGCGCGCGCGGCACAGCTCGACTTCGCGCCGTGCTGGTCGGTCATGGCCGCCTGGGACGAGCCGCTGGGGGTCGGGTTCACCGCTGCGGAGGACATCCCCGGGATCGCCATCGCCGTGGCCGACGGCGCCAAGCCGGGTCGCGACCCTGGCGAGCGCTGGGTCCTGCAAACCGACGAGGACGTCTCGACCGCGTGCCTCGAGGCAGAGCCGGACGAGATCATCGCGCTGGTCCTCGATCGGTGGGCGCAGCGCCTCGGCCGCACCGCGCCCGCGCCCGTCCATGTCGCCGCGCACCGCTGGCGCTACGCGCGGCCCCGCACGCCGCTGCCGGAGACGTTTCTGCAGGCTGGGACGCTGGTCGCGGCAGGAGACTGGTGCGGCGGCGCCAGTGCGGGTGCGGCGATTCGCAGCGGTGCGGCCGCAGCGGCCACGCTCGGGGCCGTCCTCGGCAGTCCTCCGTCGGCGAGCAGCGCGTAACGCACGCCCCGCTCGCGAGACTGAGACGTACGCGCTGATGCCTGGCGCGTACCCCTCAGACACCCACCGAGGAGATGCCTTGGGCACGTACGCCAAGAACCCCGACGCCATCGAGCAGCTCACCCCCGAGCAGTACCACGTCACCCAGCAGTGCGGCACCGAGCCCGCGTTCCAGAACGCGTTCTGGGACACCAAGGAGCCGGGCCTGTACGTCGACGTCGTCTCCGGCGAGCCGCTGTTCGCGTCGATCCACAAGGTCGACAGCGGCACCGGCTGGCCGAGCTTCACCGTGCCGATCGACCCCGAGAACGTGGTCGAGAAGTCCGACCACAGCTACGGGATGATCCGCACCGAGGTGCGGTCGGCCAACGGCGACAGCCACCTCGGCCACGTCTTCCCCGACGGCCCTCGCGAGGCGGGCGGCCTGCGGTACTGCATCAATTCCGCGGCGCTACGGTTCATCCCCGTCGGCGACCTGGAGTCCGCCGGCTACGGCGAGTTCGCGAGCCTGTTCACCGAGGAGGTCACGTCATGAGCACCGAGACCGCATACCTGGCCAACGGCTGTTTCTGGGGGTCCCAGGAGCTGCTTCGCGACCGCCCGGGTGTCGTGTCGACCCGTGTCGGCTACATGGGCGACGACAGCACGCCGAACGCCACGTACCGCCGCCACGGTGACCACGCCGAGGCCGTCGAGATCGTCTTCGACCCGGACGTGACGAGCTTCCGCGAGGTGCTCGAGTTCTTCTTCCAGCGCCACGACCCGACGACGCTGAACCGCCAGGGCAACGACATCGGCCGCAGCTACCGCTCGGCGATCTTCCCCGCCACCGACGAGCAGGCCCGGGTGGCGCGCGAGGTCATCGCGGAGGTCGACGCGTCCGGCGCCTGGCCCGGCAAGGTGGTCACGACGATCGAGGACGCCAAGGACTTCTGGGAGGCCGAGGACGAGCACCAGGACTACCTGCGGCGCAACCCGGGTGGGTACACGTGCCACTACGTGCGCCCGGGCTGGAAGCTGCCGGCGGCGAGCGCCTGACACTGACGGTGGGGGTGACGGTCACCCGGTCGCGCTGATGCGCACCGTGGTGCCGCCGTCACCCACGCCGACGATCGCATCGCCCAACCGCGCCCAGGAGCGGATGCTCCTCGTCGTCGCCACGCGCAGCGGGCTCCACCGCAGCCCGTCGGTCGACGTGATCGCGATCCCTTCGCCCGAGGCGACAAACCTGCGGCCGGTCCAGACCACCGCGTCGAGGTTGACCTCGACCCCGCTCGCGCCGGCCCGCCAGGTCTGCCCGCCATCGGTCGAGGCGAGCGCCTCGCCGTTGTGGCCGACCACGACGAACCGGCCGCCGCCGTACAAGACCCCGGTCTGGAAGCGCTGCAAGCCGGCGCTCTGGAACTGCCAGGCAGCACCGCGGGTCGGCCGGCGCATGATCGTGCCCGCCCCGACCGCCACGACCGCGCGGCCGTCCGTGGCGAAGGCGCGGACCGAATGGAACGCCTGCGAGCGGACCCGCCGCCAGCGCACCCCGTCGGCCGACGCCAGCACGACGCCCCGGTCGCCGCCGACGAGGTACTCGCTGCCGGTCCAGGTGACACCGTGGAGATTCAGGCCCGTCGGCACGGACCGCCGCCGCCAGGTGCGGCCGTCGCGCGAGGTGAGGAGTGTTCCGCCCGCGCCGGCGGCGACGAACCCTGCGTCGCCGTGCGCGATGCCGTACAGGTCGGACCGGGTCGGCCGCGAGACCGCACGCCAGCGCCGGCCGTCGGTGGAACGCAGCACCTTGCCGGAGCCCCCGACCGCGACGAGGGGTCCGTTCCCGCGCGCGACCGAGGCCAGCGAACAGGGCAGAGCCGAGACCGCGACCTTCCAGCGCCGCCCGTCCTGCGACGTGATGACGGTGCTCTGATCGCCGACCGCGACCCAGCCCGCGGGGGTGTGCGCGACGCCGCGCAGGTCGGCCGAGGTCGCCGTCGTCCCGCGCTGCCACTGACGGCCGTCGCGGGAGAAGAGCGTCACGCCGCCCGAGCCGACGGCGACCCACAGCCCGTTCGCGCGTGCCACGCCGCGCAGGATCTCGTCGGTCGGGGTGCGCTGCCCCTGCAGGCCGCCGGCCAGCGTCCCCTCGAGGATGGCACCGAAGTCACCGACCGCCACGACCCTGCGTCCATCGGAGGCGAGCTGCCACAGGAACGGGCGCGGCGCGATGACCGAGCCGGTGGGGCGCGGGGATGTCGGGACCA
The DNA here is from genome assembly GCA_005788585.1 of Actinomycetota bacterium. Next base: position 11,110 of record SYBY01000300.1, read on the forward strand.
CCGAGAACGGGCCGCCGCCGGTGCTCGCGACGACCGTCGCCTCCTGCCCGGCGAGTGCGAGCGTGTCTCCGACCGCCGTCCCGGCCCACAGGGTGTTCGTGGTCCCGGGATCGACCGCGGTCCACTGCTCGGCCGCGGCGCCCGCGCTCATGGCGCCGCCGCGGCCGGCCGCCACGACGCGTCCGCCTGCGGCAGCGATCCCGCGCAGCGACAGCGGCGGGATGCCCGGCGCCGCGCGCCAGCTCCCGCCTGACCGGGTCAGAATCGAGCCGACGTCCCCGATGGCGACCCACCGCTCGCCCGTCCAGGCCACCCCGCGGAGGTCGTGCTTCGTGGGGGTCGGCTCGATCGTCCACCGCGACGGGGTTCGTGCGGCAGCGACCAGGCCGTTGGACCCGACCGCGTAGAGCTCGGCGCCGTGCGCCGCGACGTTGGTCAGCGTGAGGCCGCCGCCCGGGGCGCCCGCGCAGCGTCCTGCCGAGGCGGCGCCCGGCGCGGGCACCAGCGCCAGGGTGGTCGCGATCGCGACCGGCAACACGGAGAGGTACGGCAAGCGCACGTGCATCACGCCACCGATCGACAGGCCAACCGGAGTCCTTAAGGCCTGATCACCGAACGCCCGTCCAGAAGTTTGGTCATTTGCCCAGGTTCTTGAGGATCGACCGCTGCATCTGCCGATCCACCAGAAGTGAGACGCCACCCTGCCACGGGGTCCGAGTCGACGGCGGGCCCCGCTGCGTCGCGCCGGCGTGCGTCGCCTGACGCCGTCGATGACACGGATCTCGACATCCCGATCCTCGGCCGCGACGATGTCGCGCGCGTTCCGTGGGTCGTGATCTGCGCCGGGTCGCTGGCGCTCGCGCTGAGCCAGATCCTCCGTCCCGCCGGCGGCGAGGCGTGGGCGTACGCCGACCTGTTGATCATCGGCGGGTCGATCCTCGTCGCGGTCGTCGCCGGGATCATGGTCGCGTGCCAGGACACGGAGGTGCTCCGGCGCCTGCGCGGCGAGGTCTGGATCTATCTCCTGAGTGCCGGCGTCCTGCTCGTCAGCCTCACAGCCGTCGCGCTCGCCGACAGCGGCCTGGCGTCCCTCGGGCTCATGGCGATGCCGTTCACGACGGCCTACCTGGGGCTCGTGCTGCCGCGCTCGTACTCACGCATCGCCCTCGCCGTCGTCATGGTCACGCTCGTCGGCATCCAGCTCGCGCGACCGGTGGACGACGTCCTGGCGTGGGGTTCGGCCTTCGTCCTCGTCGCTGCAGGCGGCGCCATCGGGCTGCTGGTCCGCCATGCCCATCAGAAGGCCCGGGAGCAGGCGCTGTTGCTCTCGCGCAGCGACCAGCTGACTGGCGCGCTGAACCGGCGCGGCTTCCTCGAGCAGCTCGGGGACGAACTCCGCGGCGACCGGCCGATCGCCCTCTTGCTCGTCGACCTCAACGACTTCAAGCGCGTCAACGACACCGAGGGGCACGCAGCAGGCGATGCGCTGCTCGCCTGGGTGGGGGCGACGATCCCGGCGCACCTGCCGAGCGACGCCGCGTTCGGCCGCCTCGGCGGCGACGAGTTCGCGATCGCGCTGCCGGGGGCCGACGACGACACCGTGCATGCCGTCGGCAACGACGTGCTCGCCGCGCTCGAGGGCCGGATATCCGCCGCGGTGGGGGCAGCGACGTGCCCCGCCGGCGCCGGCATGGACATCTACTCGCTGCTGCAGTGCGCCGACACCGCGCTCTACGCCGCCAAGCACGCCACGGGCGCACCCGTGCAGGTGTCCGCCGCTCTGGTCGTCGCCACCGAAACGCCCGTCAGAACGCGGCCGGCGGCCCTGACCTTCGCGCAGCTTCGCGCCGCCGGGGGACCGCCCAAGCGCTTCGTCACGACCTTGTACGAGGGCCGCACGATCGCGCTGGGGTTCCTCATCGTCGCCGCGGCAGGCGTGCCGTTCGTCGTGAGCACGATCGCGGGCGGCGGAACGTCGTTCTTCGAGCGGGTCATCCAGTACCTCGGCGTCCCGTGGATCCTGGTGAACGTGGCGATCGCCGCGTACTACCGGCAACGCCGCTACGAGAACGACCGCCCCCCGCTGTTCGCGCTCTACGGGTCGTCAGTCATCGTCGCACTCGGCATCTGCGCTGCCGCGTTGTCGACGGGTGACGGCGTCCTGGCGCCCATCATCGCCGGCCTGTTCATCAAGGTCTTCTTCGACTTCTCGTTCGGTCGCCGCGGGCTGGGCCTCCGCTCGGTCGCGGTGATCGCCGGGTTCTGGGTGGCCGCGCTCGCACTCGGGCCGGCCGACGCCCTGTGGGCCGCGCCGTACCAACTCGTCCTGCTGGCGGCGGGCTACATGTTCGGGACCATCGGCCGGCAGGCCTTCGCGGAGGCCACCGCCGTGCGGATGCGGCTGGCGAACACCGACGGGCTGACCGGGCTGCTGAACCGCCGGGGCTTCGAGCACGCCGCCGAGCAGGCCCGGCAGGCGATCGACCAGACCACCGACAGCCTGGCGGTCATGACCTTCGACCTCGACGACTTCAAGCGCATCAACGACACGCTCGGCGACGCCGCCGGCGACGAGGTACTGCGCGCCGTCGCCGCAGCTACGCGCGAGGCGCTGCCCGACGCGTTCGCGATCGGCCGGCTGGGCGGGGACGAGTTCGTGGCCGCCGTCCCAGCGTCCTCACTGGAGCGCGCCGTGACCCTGGCGGACCGCCTCGATGCGCACCTCACGGCCGTGGCCGCCGGGTCGGTCGGGTGCGCGTTCTACCCCGCGGACGGCGCGACCATCGACGAGCTGCTCATCGCCGCGGACGAGCGGGCGTATGCCGTGAAGCGTGCTCGCGCGCACCGCCGCAACCGGTAGCGCCTACACGAGCACACCATGCGCCGACGGTCCGATCGAGTAGGTGGGGACTACGCGCAAGTGAGTGGCTGACTACCGTTGCCGCCACCCCGAGGCTCTCGTAGCGTGCGGTGTCGTGCCTGAGCTGCAGGTCAAGACGGCGATGGTCCACGGTCGCCCCTTCCGATACGCCGAAGAGGGTGACGGCCCGGTGCTGCTGCTCATCCACGGGATGGCGGGCACGCTCGAGAACTGGCGCGAGGTCATCGGGCCGCTCGCCCGCAGCCACACCGTCATCGCGCCGGACCTCCCCGGGCACGGCGGCTCAGGAGGAGGCGGCGGCGACTACTCGCTCGGCGCGCACGCGGCCAGCCTGCGCGACCTGCTCATCACGCTCGGCCATGACCGGGTGACGGTGGTCGGCCACTCGCTCGGCGGCGGCATCGCGATGCAGTTCGCCTACCAGTTCCCCGAAACCATCGAGCGGCTCGTGCTCGTGTCCAGCGGCGGCCTCGGCCCGGAGGTCAACCCCGTGCTCCGTGCAGCCGCACTGCCCGGCGCAGACCTCTTCATCGCAGCGACCGCCTCGGCGGGACGCTCTGTGGGATCGACGCTCGGGCGCGGGCTCTCCGCCATCGGCCTGAGACCGACCGCCGACGTGGCGGAGGTCGCACGTGGGTATGCCTCGCTCGCCGACCCAGATCGCCGCGCCGCCTTCCTCGCCACGCTGCGCGGTGTCATCGGCGTCGGCGGCCAGCTCGTGAACGCCGCGGACCGGCTGTACCTGGCGGCCGACATCCCGGTCCTGATCATGTGGGGCGACCACGACCCGATCATCCCCGTCCACCACGCCGAGCACGCTCATGAAGCGATGCCCGGAAGCCGGCTGGTGATCTTCGAGGACGTCGGCCATCTGCCGCAGCTCGAAGCGCCGCTGCGGTTCGTGGGTGCGCTCGAGCGCTTCCTCGAGGAGACCGAGCCTGCGACGTTCGACGTCTCGACGTGGCGGGCGCGGCTGCAGCGCCCGGCGGAAGCCGCCTGACGGATCCGCAGCGAACGCGACGCCTCAGGTGGTGACGCCTTCGACGGAGGGCCGGCCGGCCCGCGGAACCAGGTCGAGCGCATCGGGCGCGAGCGCCGCGACGGCGATGCGCAGTCCCTGCGGCTCGTAGGACGGGTCGACGCCGGCCAGCACGTGACCGACCGACGCGAGGTAGTGCCCGGCCAGCGCCGTGACCGCGGCACCGGCGTCCTGCGCCTTCACCGCGTCGAGTACCGCACGGTGCTCCGCGCGGCGCTGTTCCCACGAGTCGGGCGCGAGGACGACGTTGGCGTACCGGTATCGCGAAGCGTGGTCGGCCAGGCGCGCGATCGTGGCCCGGGCCCGCGGCCCGGCTCCCGCGACCAGTCGGGCATGGAACTCGGCGTGTGGGTGTTCGCCCTCGGCCACGTCACCGACGCTGGCGTAGTAGTCGATCTGGGTCAGCAGCCCCTCCATCGCGGCGATGTCGGGCTCGGTCCGTGAGGCCACCGTCTGGCGGATCGCGACGAGCTCGAGCGACAGACGGACGACGTAGAGGTCCTCGACATCGGCCGCGCTGAGCTCGGCGATGCGGACGCGCCGGTTGGGCGTCGCGATCACGAGGCCCTCCTCGTGGAGCAGCCGCAGCACCTCGCGCAGCGGCGTCCGGCCGAGGTCGAGGATCTCGCCCAGCTCGGTCTGCGACAGCTCGGCGCCGGGTGGAAGCTCGCCGGTGAGGATCATGCGGCGCATGCGCTCGTGACCGGCGACCATCTGCTGTCCGTCGCGATTCCCCCCCGGCGTGCTCATCCAGCAGATCCTTCCACCGACGGCGGCTCGCGGCGGCCAGCCTCGGCGGCGGCGCGTTCGAGCAGGGCGCCGAGTTGGTGTCGCGTCGACGTTCCGAAGACGAAGCGGTCCGGACGGATGAGCAGCAGCTGGTCAGGATCGTCGGCCCAGCGGCGAATGGTGCCGGCCCGGTCGAGCACGACCTCGTCCTCCCCGCGCCGCGCCGCGCCCACGACCTCGTCGATGCGGACTGCTCGGAGGCCGAGACGCCGGGCCGCGTCTGGCGCGGCCTCCAGCGCCCAGCCGAACGGCGCCCCCATGCCCACGACGGACCACCCCACGCCCAGCACCTCGTCGAGCGGTCGGGATCCGCCGTCCGCACGCACGACTTCCGGCTGCGGCAGCACCTTCCCGGCGTCGCCCGCGCCGCCTGAGACGAGCGCACCCACGTCGTAGCTGGGCCAGGGAATCGGCCAGTGCTCGCGGACACGACTCCGCCACCGGGGCGAGCGACCCAGCGCGTGCAGCACACCGTCCCGCAACCGGGCGATCGGGGCGCTTCGCGTGTTGTTGAAGTGGCCGATGTGCATCGCCATCCGCGTCAGCCGCTCGACGTGCGGGCGTCGCTCCTGCTCATACGTGTCGAGCAACCCGGACGGGGCACCGCCGAGAACGGCGAGCAGCTTCCAGGCCAGGTTGGCGACGTCCCGCAGGCCGCTGTTCAACCCCTGACCGGCGAAGGGTGGCATGACGTGCGCCGCGTCGCCGGCGAGCAGGACGCGGCCCTGCCTCCAGCGCTCCGCACGTCGCTCGTGGAAGCGGTAGACGGTGCGGCGCTGCACGGTGCCGCACAGCGCGGGATCGGTGACGCGCCCGAGCATGGCCTGGATGGACGCGTCGCTGAGCAGATCCTGATCGCGTTCGTCGACGCCGGCTAGGAACTCCCACCGCCGCCGTCCTCCTGGCAGCTGCGCGGTGATGTACGGCCGGACGGGGTCGGCGACGAAGATGGACCCCGGTCCCAGCGACGTGCGGTCCCCCTCGAGGTCGAGCACCACCCACGGGTCCTCGAACGTCGAGCCGACGAACCCGATCCCCAGCAGCCGACGGACCGCGCTGCTGGCCCCGTCGCACCCGATCACGTAGCGCGCCTCCACGGCGAACCGCTCGCCCGTGGCGTCCTCCCCCGTGAGGTCGACGTGCTCCGAGCCTTGCGCCAGCCCGTCGACGGTGCAGTGAAAGCGAGTCTGGCAGGCGTCGAAGCGATCGAGCCCCGCGAGGAGCGCCGCTTCGATGTCGGGCTGGTGAATCCACGCCATGAAGGGGTGGCCGAACGGCTCGCGTGCAGGCGCGACCTCGAACAGCGACCGGCCGTGCGCATCGCGGGCGATGTGGCTGCCGCCGGTGTCGATCGCACCGTCCATCGCGCCGAGCAGGCCGGTCGCCTGCAGCAGGCGCAACCCCTCGGAGTCGAGTACCGCGGCGCGCGACTCGGTGACCGTGCCCGCGTTGCGCTCCAGGACGAGCACCGACGCGCCCGCTGCCGCGATGAGGTTCGCCAGCGCGAGGCCGACGGGCCCCGCGCCGACGATCGCGACGTCAACGGGTTGCGAGGGAGCCATGTGCGCTCGGCGGGGTGTTGGCGTTGCGGTGGTGCTTGGGCGGGAACGTGCCGTGGTAGTCCATCGCACGCGGGCCCAGGACGCGCGTGCGGGGGCGGTAGTCGCCGACCGGGGGCATCACGCCGAGGCCCCAGTTGTATTCGATGAGCACTCCTGCGCCGTCGAAGAAGTAGATGAAGCGATTGTCGCCGGCCGGATGGTGCCCGGGGCCCCACGCCAGCTCCTGGCCGCGCTCGGCGAGCAACGGAGCCACCTGCGGGAGCTGCTCCTCGGTGATCGTCCACGCGAAGTGGTTGAGCCCGTTCATGCGTGGCCGCCAGAAGCACGCGATCCCGTGGTGGTCGTGGTTGCAGTGCCAGAAGCTCGCGAAGGGCAGGATGCGGTCGGAGAAGCGAAAGCCCAGGCCACGGCGCAGGAAGCGCTCGAACGCCGGCTGGTTGCTCACGTTCACGGTGGCGTGCTCGAGCTGACTCGGCTGCACGCCGGTCTCCGACGGCTTGACGTCGCGTCGTTCCGGCATGCCGGAGAACAGCCTGAACCGGTGCCCACCGGGGCCGACCACCGTCAGCGTGCGCTCGGCGAACTGCTCCTCCGGCGCGGTGCTGAGCTCGATGCGGCCTCCTGCAGCCTCCAGTCGCGCCGGCGCGGAGTCGAGCACCGACGGATGCTCGACCTCGAGACCGATCGCCGCGTATGAGGTCCGCTCGCCGGTCTGCGTCAGCACGAGCTCGTGATGGCGCTGGTTCGAGGACAGGTACGCGGTGGCACCCTGGATCTCGGTGACCTGCAGTCCCATGACGCTCTGCGCGAACTCGATGCTGCGATCGAGGTCGGGGACGTCGAACGCCATGTAGGCAAGGTCCTTGATCATGCGATAACCCCTTCGGCAACACAGACGTTTCTGATGACTCCCAGCCCGGTGATCTCGCCCTCCATGACGTCGCCGGGCATGAGGTAGCGCCCGTAGTGGGCGCCGTTCCCCGCCGGGGATCCCGTGAGCAGGACGTCGCCGGGCAGGAGCTGACAGGTCGCAGACACGTGTTCGATGAGCCGGGCGACGTCGAAGACCATGTCCGCCGTCGACTCGTCCTGCATCGGCTCGCCGTTGAGCCGGAGGGTCAGGCGCAGCTCGCCGGGGTCCACGTGCCGGGCAGGCGTGATCCACGGACCGATCGGGAAGAGCGTCGGCGCGCTCTTCCCGCTGAGCCAGTCCGTCCCGACGGTCGGCATGTCGGGTCGGAAGACGTGGTCGCGGAGCGTGACGTCGTTGCTGACGGCGTAGCCCGCGACGTACGCCAGCGCCTCGTCGCGCGTCACGTTGCGCGCGGGCGCGCCGATGATCACCGCGAGCTCGAGTTCCCAGTCGATCTGGTGCGCGTGGCCGGGCAGCACCACGTCGTCATACGCGCCGACCATGGAGCGCGGCAGGCCGAGGAAGACGTACGGCATCCCGGACCGGGCGCGCTCGTCCAGACCGGCGTCGAGCTGGCGCTCGAGCTCCGCGGGATCAACGTCACCGGTCGGGACCACGCCGCGCGCCATCAGCAGCTGCTTGACGTGCTGCTTGTAGTTCGCGCCTGCGCAGAAGAGCTGGCCCGGGGGCTGGACCGGCGGCAGTGGGCGGAACCCGTCGAGCTCGATCCCCCGGCCGTCGGGCAGCGCGTCGACCGCACGCTGCAGGACGGGTTCGACGTCGTCCCAGCGCTCGAGCAGTCCGCGAATCGACACGTCGTCCGGAGACGCGAGCACGTCTGCCGCGGGCACGACGCGGCCGTCGACCACGACGCCGGCGAACGGCGGGAGGTCGTCGTTGCAGAAGGTGCCCAGGCCGTAGGGACGCGGAGGGCCCGAGGGGTTCGTTCTTGGCGGCATGCCGGAGATTGTGTACAACTTTGCGTATGAATGCAACTCATCCTCGCGTGGATCTCCACGGCCACGCCATCCCCGCCCGCTACAGGGACGAGCTTCGAGCCCTGCTGGGGGGCCACGATCCCCTTCCTGCCTGGTCGCTGGAGGACCAGCTGGCGATGATGGACCGCCACGACATCTCGGCGTCGGTCATCTCCCTGCCGCCCCCGGGCGTGTTCTTCGGCGACGCGGCGGTGTCCGTCCGCTTGGCCCGCGAGGTCAACGAGGACATCGCCGAGATCGTGCGCGCCCACCCGACTCGGTTCGGCGGCCTCGCGTCGCTGCCGCTGCCAGACGTCGACGCTGCACTGAACGAGATCGCATACGCCCTCGACGACCTCGAGCTCGAGGGCGTCGCACTGCTCTCGAACGTGGGCGGGACGTACGTGGGCGATGCCGCCTTCGCCCCGGTGCTCGACGAGCTGCACCGCCGCGGCGCCTACGTGTTCCTCCATCCCCAGGTGCCGCCGTACGCCGCGCCGCTGGCGCATTACCCCGTCTGGCTCGCGGAGTTCCCGTTCGAGACCACGCGCGCGGTCATCGACCTGATCTATGGCGGCACCCTCGAGCGCTGCCCGAACCTCCGTCTCCAGCTGGCGCACCTCGGTGGGACGGCGCCCTTCCTCGCGGGACGGATCGCGTCCCTGGCCGACCGCGAGCCCGAGCTGGCGTCGCCTGCCCCCGCAGGCGCCGAGACGTACCTCAGCCGCCTGTTCTACGACACCGGCCTCAGCAACCACGCCGCGGGCGTCGCCGCCACGCGTGAGGTGGCCGCGATCGAGCGGATCGTCTTCGGGTCGGACTGGCCGTTCGCGTCTCTGCCCGCAGGAGACCCCGCGCCGGCACTCGCGGACCTGGGCGGCGCAGTGCGACGAGGAGTCGACGCCGAGCACGCGCGCGCTCTGGTGCCGCGCCTCCTCGACCGGGCCGTCGCCGGCGCGCGCGCATGAGGTTCGTCGACCTCTCCGCGCCGATCGCCCCGGACCCCGCCGACTGGCCAGACCCGCTCCGCACCGAGATCGAGTACGCCGACCACGCGGCCGGGGCGCGGGAGATCGAGCAGATGTTCGGCCTCGGGCCGGATCTCCTGCGCGACGGCGAGGGCTGGGCGGTGGAGACGTTCACGCGCTTCGGGACGCACAACTCGACGCACGTGGACGCACCCCGGCACTACAACTCCACCATCGCGGGGCGCCCCGCCAGGGCGATCGACGAGCTACCTCTCGACTGGTTCCATGGGCCCGGTGTCGTGCTGGACGTCACCGCCGCCGCGGACGGTGAGGTCATCGGCCAGGAGGACGTGCAGGCCGCACTCGCCCGCGCCGGCCACAGGCTGGCGCCGCGGGACATCGTGCTCCTGCGGACCGGCCGCGACACGCTGTACGGCTCGCTGATGTACCTCGGCGCGGGACCCGCGGTGAGCCCGGCTGCGACGCGCTGGCTCTACGACCAGGGCGTCCGCGTCATGGGGATCGACGCGTGGGGGTGGGACGGACCACTGTGGATGCAGGCGGAGGTCGCCGCCCGGGAGCAGCGATCCGGAATCTTCTGGGCCGCCCATCAGGCCGACCTCGAGTACTCGCAGATCGAGCGGCTCTGCAACCTCCAGGCCCTGCCGTCGACGGGGTTCACCGTCAGCTGCTTCCCTCTGAGGATCGTCGGGGGCAGCGCCGCGCCGGCCCGGGGTCGTCGCCATGGTTGCCTGACACTCGCCACCACAAACCGAACGCTTGCTCGGTAACCTGCGCAGCACCAGTTGCGAGAGGAGTCACATGGGACCACTGAGCGGAGTCAAGGTCGTCGAGATCGCAGGCATCGGCCCCGGGCCGTTTGCCGCGATGCTCCTGGCGGACATGGGCGCGGACGTCATCCGGGTCGACCGGCCCGGCGGCTCGCCCGCGTTCGGCCCGAACGACCCGACGCTGCGCGGCCGCCCCGTCGTCACCGCCGACCTCAAGACCGAGGAGGGCAAGGACCTGGTCCGCGCGCTCGCCGCGCAGGCCGACGCGCTCATCGAGGGCAACAGGCCCGGCGTGATGGAGCGGCTCGGCCTGGGTCCCGACGACCTCCTCGCCCGCAACCCCAAGCTCGTCTACGGGCGCATGACCGGCTACGGGCAGGACGGCCCGCTGTCGAGCGTCGCCGGCCACGACATCACCTACATCTCGATCTCCGGTGTCCTCGGCGCGATCGCGCGCAAGGGCGAGCGGCCGCTGTTTCCCATCAACCTCGCGGGCGACTACGGCGGCGGCGCGATGTTCCTCGTCGTCGGCATCCTCGCCGGCGTGCTCGAGGCACGGACGAGCGGGAAGGGCCAGGTCGTCGACGCCGCGATGACCGACGGGTCGGCGCTGCTCACGGCGATGATGTACGGCATGCGCGCCGCGAACATGTGGAACGACGAGGCGGGCACGAACCTCCTCGACTCCGGGGCGCACTTCTACGAGGTCTACGAGGCCAAGGACGGCGGCCACGTCGCCATCGGCGCGATCGAGCCGCAGTTCTACGCGGAGCTGCTGCGCCTGCTGGAGATCCCCGCCGAGGAGATGCCGCAGTTCGACATGGCCCGCTGGCC
>SYBY01000301.1 GCA_005788585.1 Actinomycetota bacterium
ACAGCAACCATCGACATAGGACTTCCCCCTACGTGCCGGACAGGGCACGTCGTGCTGGACAGAGCACGTTCACGACACCGATCGTCGACGGAGTTCTCTCCCCCGCGTCCGCGCGGAACGGAGTGTGTTCTACCACACAGATTGGAATGTGGGGAAAAACCGTGCGCTGCGGTACGGAAGCGCGTGGCCGCCCTGGGGAAGCAGCCACGCGCTCCGTGCCTGGACGAGCTGGTGCTGGTGATCCAGCTCGCGCTGTCTGGCAGGACCTGTCCGCCCGCCGCGACACTTGGAAGCTCTCGCGGCGCCGAAGCTACGGGCAGTCGGCGCCCCGGGGGAACGCCCGCGCCGCAACCAAGACCGCAGATCTCACCGCGACCCCGGCGCACCCGCCGTCTGTTGCCCAGGACAAGTTCGAAAGAGAGCCTTTGTGTCGCACGTACCTTGCGGCACATGGAAGCGTCGTTTCAGCCGGCTCCTGTCCAGAGCCCCGTTCCGATCGGCCGCGGCCGGGCGGACTACCGTGCCACCGATGCCCGGATTCTCCGGGTCGCCGCCCAGGCCCTCACCGAAGATCCGCACGTCAGCGTGTCGGCCATCGCCGAGCGTGCCGGGGTGTCCCGGGCGACCATGTACCGCCACTACTCCTCGGTGAGCACGATTCTCGAGGTCCTGCGCACCCGCGCCCTCGACGCCGAGCGGCCCGCGCGCGACCGGCTGCTTGCGACGCTCATGCGCCCCGAACCCACAGCGGTGGACATCGTCGGCGCGTTCAGCACGTATGTCCGCGACACGTTCGGCGCCCTCGACGACGGCGCGCCGGGCCCCCGGGCCATCGTCGTCTGGGACCCGGGGCTGCGCGCGGCGCTCGCGACCGACCTGGCACCGCCAGCCCGGCAGGCCATCACCCGGCTCCAGCGCCTGGGCGTCGTCTCGCCGGACTTCGATGCCGACACGCTGCTCGGCATGCTCGCGAGCATCATGCTCGAGGGTCTGCGCCAGGTCACCACCGGTGCGCTGGCGCCCCAGGATGCGGCGGCGCTCGTGCAGCACAGCGCGCTGATCGGGCTGCGGGCGAGGGCGCGCCGCGACGCCGAAGTCGCCACTGCCTGAACGGGCTTCCTCGCTTTTCGTGGCGTGGTCGGTATACCATCCTCTCGACGGGGTCTGTCCGCCCCGCAGAGGAGGGGGAAATGCAGTCGTCCACTACGCGCGTCGCCGGCGAGCCTGCCGGAGACCTGCTGCCTGATCTGAAGGGGCTGGCCCGCCAGTTCTTCGCCAGCCATCCAGATCTGTCGCCAGAGTCCGAGGCGCAGATCGTCGCACGCGTCGAGCAGCGGCTTCCTGAGATCGCCACGCGCGTGCTCACCGAGATCCGCGCGCGGGTTCCGGCGTACACCGCCATCCGCAACGAAGACATCCTGGCGAGCGTGCAGGGGCTGCTCGGCGCCGTCGTCACGCATGCGAAGACCGCGGAACAGCCGAGCCGCGAGCTGCTGGAGCCCTTCGAGGAGCACGCGCAGCGCCGCGCGTTCGACGGCGTGCCGCTCGACGCGCTCCTGCAGGCCATCCACATCGGCTCACGTGAGATCATCGCGGTCCTCGACGAGGAGTTCCAGAACGCGGGGGTCCCCGTGGAGGGGCTGCTCCAGATGCGCGACCTCGCGTGGGAGTGGGCCAACGGGATCACGAGCACCGTCGCGCGCCTGCACGGCGACCTCGAGGAGCAGCGCCTGCGCCGCGAGCGCTCCCGGCGCACCGAGTTCGTCCGCACGCTCCTGCTGGGCACCCACCCCGGCGACCGGCTCCGTGCGAACGCGTCCCGCTTCGGCCTCGCGCTCGATCGCCCGTACGTGCCGTTCTGCAGCCGGCCGACCAGCCGGCGCGACGCGCTCGACATCGCCTCCACGATCCTGCGCACCGGCGCCGACGGCGGCCTCTCCCCCGTGGTGGAGACCCTCGACGGCGACCTGGTCGGGCTCTCGCCCACCCTGCCGCAGGTCAGCGGCCACCTCGTGGCCGTGGGTGAGCCGATGGTGATCGACCAGGTACACCAGTCGTTCGCCGACGCCTGTGCCGCGCTCGACGCCGCCCACGCGTTCGAGATGACCGGAACGTTCATGCTCGAGGACCTGGGACCGCGACCCCTCGTCGTCACCGCCGAGCGCGCAGCCGAGCGGCTGGATCGCCGGGTGCTCGCGCCGTTTCCGGACGATCCGGAGCCCAACGAGATCGAGCGGACCGTGCTCGACTACCTCAACCACGACCAGGATGCCGAAGGCACGGCCCGGCGCATGTGCGTCCACGTGAACACGGTCCGCTACCGCGTCGGCCGGTTCCGGGAGCTCACCGGATTGGACCTGCGCCGGACCGAGGATCTCGTGGCCGCCTGGTGGCTGCTCAACCGCCGGTCGGCGAACCGGCGTCAGGACGTCAGCGGGCCTCGAGCAGCGTGATGATCACGTCGCTCACCGGCGTGGTGAGCTCGACGAGGCGCTCCGCGCCGACGACCTCGATGTGGCGCAGGACGAGCCCGTGCGCCGCGCTGACGAGCGCCAGCGCGGTCGGGAAGTCCAGGGCCCGGACGCCGAACCCCTCGCGCGCGCCCTGGGCAGTCAGGTGCTCGATCGCCCGGGCGAAGGCGTCGGACGTGTCCCGACGGGCCTGACGGCCGGCGGCGCCGACCGCCTCGATCTCGAGGTGCGCGATCTGCGCGAGCGCCGGCTGTGCGGCCAGGGCCGCGAGGTACGCCCGCGTCCCCTCCCGGGCGTGCGCGCGCCAGTCTTGGCCGGCGGCAGCCTGCGCGCGCACCACCGCGGCGACGTGCTGCGTGATCTCCGCCACCGTCGCCCGGTAGAACGCGACGAAGCAGCCGTCGCGACTCCCGAAGCGCTCGTAGACGGCGCTGACGGGGACACGCGCGCGTCGCGCGATGTCCTCGACGGTGGTCGCCGCGTACCCGCGCTCGGTGACGACGCCGGCGAACGCCTCGAGGATCCGGCCGTCGACCTCCGCACCGTCCGTTGATACCGCGTCGTGCCCCACTCGCCCCACCATCCGTTGGTGCGTGACGGTAACCCCTCGTTCACGTCCGGTCAACGCGCGCTGCCCTGAGCGCCGGGGGTCCAGCCTGGACGAATGACGTACACCGAAACGACGCATCGCGTCCCCTGATGCGCCATATTGCAGGTGGGTGTCCACGCTGGGGGCAGAGGGGGACGTCGGCGCGATGCCGGTGGTGGAAACGGAGGTCACGGGGATCCGGGGGCTCCTGCATCGCGCTGGCCTGCTCGGCTATCCCGAGGCGACCGACGAGCCCGTCCCGCTCGCCCGCCAGATCTGCCGCGGCGTCGAGGGACGCCTCATGACCGCGGCCCTGCTGATCGTGATCGGGCTGTGCGCCTACCCGTTCGGACTGATCCTCGAGGTGGACGACCCGCGCCTCCTCGGGGCGGTCGGCGTCGTCGGGATCATCGCCGGGCTCGTTGTCGCGGCGATGCGCACGGCCGAGATCCACGAGCGATGGTTCGATGTGCTCTGCGTCACGATCGGCGTGCTGCTGACGCTCGGGGTCGCCGCCGCTCAGCCGTACGGGGGCGCGGTCACACCCCTGTTCACGTTCCTCGGGCCGACGATCGCGTTCGTGATCATCCAGCCACGCGCCCGCCTCGTGTACGCGATCATCGGATCGGTCGCCATCCTCCTGCCGGTCATCCTCGTGACCGGCACGACCGCGACCACCGCCGCGTCGTGCCTCGCCCTCGCAGTCACCTGGGGGCTGGGCCTGTTCGTCGCCCTGGTCTGGGACGGCGCCGACCGCCAGACCCGCCGCCTGGAGGAGCTGGTCCGCGCCGACCCGCTCACCGGCGTCGGCAACCGCCGGCTGCTCGACGAGCGGCTGCGCTACGAGCTGCGCCGCCACGCCCGCACGGACCGCAGCCTCGCCCTGGTCGTCCTCGACCTCAACCGCTTCAAGGAGGTCAACGACACCCTCGGCCACCACGCCGGCGACGAGCTCCTCCAGGAGGTGGCCCACGTCCTCCAGGCGACCGTGCGCGAACAGGACACCGTCGTCCGCGCCGGCGGCGACGAGTTCTGCGTCCTCCTGCCCGAGACCGGTCGCGACGCGGCCGCCGGCCTCGTCGCCAAGCTTCACGTGGCGTTCGCCGGCATCGATGCGGGCGGGCGACCGCTGACATCGGCGATCGGCACGGCGGTGTATCCGGACGACGCCGCCGCCGCGGGCGCGCTGTTCGAGATCGCGGACGCCCGGCAGCGTGACGACAAGCATCATCCGGTGCCGCGGGTCCCTGTCACGGCGGCGGCAGACCACGAGCACGCCCGGCGCGCGATGCGCCTGCTCGGCCTGCGTGCACTGGCCGACGACCTCGAGAACGTGTTCGTCTCCGCTGGTCCCGCCGACGGCGTGCAGGAGACGGTGGCCCGGCGCGTGACGCGTCTGCGCAGCGTGCGGTACGCGGTGGCCCTGGCGTTCGCCGGTGTCGGGGTGCTGGCGCTCGTGGGCGGCCTGTTCTGGTTCGACGACCGCCTCACCGAGCTGGGCCTCTGCGCCGCGATGACGTTCGCGACCGCCGCGGTCGTGCCGTTCGTCCCGACCGACCGCATGGACGCGCGGTGGTTCCATGCCCTGCCGATCCTCGTGACGCTCGAGATGGCCCTGGGCCTCGTCCTCCTCGGCGACGATGCGTACGCCGTGCTGCCGATCGTCGCGTTCCTCGGGTCGGCGATCGCGTTCGTCGTCGACGCCAGACGAGCGGTGGTGGCGCACCTGCTGTTCGGCATCGCCGTCCTCGGGGGTGCCGTGCTCTGGATCGGCAGCGGCCCGGTGTTCGGCGCGGCGCTCTGTGCGCTCGCGGTGCTGGTGTGGAGCGCCATGTACGTCGAGCTCACCTGGCGCAGCGCCGACGAGCAGTCCGAGCGCCTCGGAGAGCTCATGCGCCGCGATCCGCTCACCGGCGTCGGCAACCGGCGGCTGCTGACCGAGCGCGTCGACTACGAGCTGCAGCGCCACACCCGGACCGGCCGCCCCCTCACCCTGTTCGCCCTCGACCTCAACGGGTTCAAGCAGGTCAACGCCACGCTCGGCCACGCCGCCGGGGACGACCTGCTCCGTGAGGCGGCCCTCGCGCTGCGCCGGGCGGTACGCGACCAGGACACCGTCATCCGCCAGGGCGGCGACGAGTTCGCCCTCATCGCGCCGGAGACCGGGCCCGCCGAGGCCCGCACGCTGGCCCGAGGTATGCGTGCCGCCCTCGCGCAGGTCGCGGCCGCCGGCGAGCCGCTGACCTCAGCGATCGGGTTCGCGACCTTCCCCGACGAGGCCACGAGCGCCGCCGACCTCGCGCACACGGCTGACATCCGGCAGCTCGCCGACAAGCCGCACGGCAGCCGGCGGGCACGGCACCCGGCCAGTCGTCCGCGCCCGTAGAGATGTGCGGCAAAGTCCGCGGCACGCCGTGGGGTTAACCCAAGGTTGAAATCGCGGCGCAGGGAGCAGAATGAACGCATGCCCCGCAGCGTCCTCATCGTCGACGACCACGAGCGGTTCCGCACCGTGGCCCGCCGTGCGCTCGAGATCGACGGCTGGAACGTCGTGGGTGAGGCGGCAGATGGCCTGTCCGGGCTCGCCGCCGCAGGCCGCCTGACCCCGGACGTCCTGCTCCTCGACGTGATGCTCCCCGACGTCAGCGGGCTGGAGATCGCCCGGCGCATGCAGACCGAGGTGCCGGGCACCGAGGTCGTCCTCGTCTCCACGCATGAGGAGGAGGACTACGCCGGGCTCGCCGCCGAGCACGGCGCGCGTGGATTCCTCCCGAAGGCCGAGCTGTCGGGCGACGCTCTGGACGCCCTGCTCACCCGGTAATTTTCCGGTCCTATGGCGATCGGCGTGCGCACGGAACAGGCAGTAGCGCGCGCGGTCGCAGGCGCGGCGGAGAGTGCGGAGGCCCTGCACCGGGCGCTGCAGGCGGTCTGCGAGAGCCTGGGCTGGTCGCTCGCCGCGACGTGGGAGCCGGACGCCGGCGACGTCCTGCGGTGCACCGACCTGTGGGTGTCCCCAGATCCGCGGCTCGAGGCGTTCGCCGCGGCGACGCGGTCGTTGACCCTCGCCCGCGGGGAGGGGCTGCCCGGTCGCGTGTTCGCGTCCGGCGAGCCCGCCTGGATCACCGACGCCACCGCCGACCCGCAGCTCCCGCGCCGCGCGCTGGCCGCCGAGGCCGATCTGCACGCCGCGATCGGCGTGCCGATCGTCAGTGGCCGCGGCGTGTGCGGCGTCCTGGAGTGCTTCGGCACCGACGCCGTCGACGCCGACCCGGACCTGCTCGCGTCCATGGAGGTCGTCGGTGGCCTGCTGGGTCAGCTCGCCGAGCGCCGCCGCGCCGAGGCTGACGTCCACCTGTCCGATCAGCGCTACCGCGCGACGCTCCAAGCCGCGCTGGACCCGGTCGTGACCATGGACCACCGCGGCCGGGTCATCGAGTTCAACCCCGCCGCCGAGCGCGTCTTCGGCTGGTGCAGTGACGAGGCCGTCGGGCGCGAGATGTCCGAGCTCATCGTGCCGGAGGAGCTGCGCGAGCCACACCGTGCCGGACTCGCCCGCTACCTCGCGACCGAGGAGCCCAAGCTGCTCGATCAGCGCATCGAGGTCGAGGCGATGCGCGCCGACGGCAGCCGCATCCCCGTCGAGCTCACCATCACGCGGATCGACGTGCCCGGACCGCCGGTGTTCACGGGTCATCTGCGCGACATCACCGACCGGCTGACCAACGAGGCCGAGCTGCGCGCATCGCGCGCCCGGATCGTGGAGGCGGCGGACGCCGCGCGCCGGAAGATCGAGCGCGACCTGCACGACGGCGCGCAGCAGCAGCTCGTCGGCCTCGCGGTGAACCTCCGGGGCGCCAAGGCGCGGCTGGCCAAGGGCGACATCGCCACCACCGACGAGCTGCTCGACGAGGCCGTCGAGGATCTCGGCGAGGCGATCGCCCAGCTGCGGGAGCTGGCCCGCGGCATCCACCCCGCCGTGCTCACCGAGGGCGGCCTCCAGCCCGCGCTCCGCGGCCTCGTCCGTCGCAGCCCGGTCCCGGCCGAGGTCGTGGCGGTGCCCGACGCCCGCCTCGACCCCGCCGTCGAGTCCGCGGTCTACTTCCTCGTGTCCGAGGGCCTGACGAACGCGGTGCGGCACGCAGGCGCGACCCAGATCCACATCGAGGTGACCCACGACGGCGAGGTGCTCGCCGCCGAGGTCCGCGACGACGGCGCCGGCGGCGCGGACCTGGCCGGCGGCGGCCTGCGCGGTCTGGCCGATCGGCTCGCCGCCCTCGACGGCCGCCTGACCGTGGTGAGCCCCGCCGGGGACGGCACCATCCTGCGAGCGGAGGTTCCATGCGTGTCGTGATCGGCGAGGACTCGGTGCTGCTGCGCGAAGGCGCGGCCCGCATCCTGGAGGGCGAGGGCATCGAGGTCGTCGGGCAGGCCGGGGACGGCGAGGAGCTCGTGCGCAAGGTGCGCGGGCACAAGCCGGACGTCGCGATCATCGACATCCGCATGCCGCCCGACCACGTCGACGAGGGTCTCGTCGCGGCGGAGACCATCCGTGCCGAGCTGCCGGACACCGGCATCCTCGTGCTCAGCCAGTACGTCGAGGAGCACTACGTGCAGCGCCTGCTCGAGGGCGGCACGGAGGGCGTCGGGTACCTGCTGAAGGACCGCATCGCCGAGGTCGACCGCTTCGTCGATGCCGTCCGGCGCGTGGCCGAGGGCGGGTCCGTGCTCGACCCCGAGGTCGTCGCCCAGATGCTCGGCCGCCGCCGCGCCGACGATCCGCTCGACACGCTGACCCCGCGCGAGCGCGAGGTCCTGGAAGCCATGGCCGAGGGGCTGGGCAACAAGGCGATCGCCGACCGGCTGGTCGTGAGCGTCGGCGCCGTCGAGCGCCACGTCACCGCGATCTTCGAGAAGCTCGGGCTCAGCGCGGGCGACGGCGGGCACCGCCGGGTGCTGGCGGTGCTGACCTACCTCGACGGGTGACGCTCAGACGGGCGGCTGGAGCGGGGACCGGGCGAGGTCCTCGCAGACGATGCACAGCGGCCACGGCGGGTTCCACGGCCAGCCGGTGACGTCCTTGCCGCACAGCGCGCGGTCCGGGTCGTCCTCGGTGACGATGTGGCAGATCTCCTCACCCGGGTGGGTGGGGCCGTTGGTGCTGCGGCGCTCGATGACGGGGCTCAAACTCATATCGACGGCAAAGGGTTGCACGAAATCGTCCCAGCGCGCAGCGCGGCCGGCGCCCGAGCGGTTGAGCGGCCATCCACCTCGCGCTACGGTTCCGTCCGGATGACGTCACGCCTTCACCATCACCTCCACGCCGCCGCGGTCGCCTGACCGAGCGCGCGGACCGTCCCGGTCCGTCGCGCCCACGCGACCTGTGACCGTGACGACGAATGTGGAGCATCGAGTGTCCTTCCAAGCTGTGACCGCCGAGCTCGCGGAGCTCGGCGACCCTGACCTGACCGCCGCGCGCGTGCTCGCGCAGCACACCGAGCGCTGGCTGGTGGAGCCCGCCGAGGGCGACCGGACCCCGCTGCTGGTCCCCGCGCGCGGGAAGCTGCGCGACGCGGGCGCGGCGGGACGGCCCGTGACCGGCGACTGGGTCGCGCTCGACGCGACCGGCACGATCGCGCACGTCCTGACGCGGCGCGGCACGATCACCCGCAAGGCGCCCGGCGACGCCACCGCCGCCCAGGTGCTCGCGGTGCACGTCGACCTCGCGCTGATCGTGGAGTCCCTGCCCGACCCCAACGCGCGCCGCGCCGAGCGGCTGGTGAGCCTCGCGACCGCCGGCGGCGTCCCCGCCGCCCTCGTGCTGACGAAGGCCGACCGCGCGACGCAGGACCCCGACGCGCAGGCCGCCGCGCTGGCCCGCGAGATCGGCGTCGTCGACGGCATCGCCGTCAGCGCGCCCGCCGGCGACGGGCTCGGCGCGCTGCGCACGATGCTCACCCCCGGGACGACGACGGTGCTCCTCGGCCCCAGCGGCGCGGGCAAGTCGACGCTGGTCAACGCCCTGCTCGGCGAGGAACGCCAGGCGACCGGCGCGGTGCGCACCGAAGACGACCGCGGCCGGCACACCACCGTCACCCGCGAGCTCATCCCGCTCCCGAGCGGCGCGCTGGTGCTCGACACCCCGGGCATCCGGGAGGCCGGCCTATGGGACGGTGTCGGCGAGACGTTCACCGACATCGAGGACCTGGCGCTGCGCTGCCGGTTCCCCGACTGCGCGCACATCACCGAGCCGGGCTGCGCGGTGCGGGACGCCGTGCCGCCCGAGCGGGTGGAGGCGTGGCGCAAGCTCGAGCGCGAGCAGCAGTGGATCGAGGACCGGCGGGCGGCGGCGAGGGAGCGCGAGGCGCGCGGCAAGTCGTACGCCCGCCTGCAGACCGAGGCCCGGCGCGCCAAGGGTCAGGACGACTGACGAGCAGCGGTTGTGCCGCGGCGGGGTGGGTAGGTGGTCAGGATGGCCACCATGTCCCGCTCCGCCGCGATCCCCGACCAGCCCCGCGACGAGGTCCTGGGCGGCCTGCGCCCGTTCAACGCCATCCTCGCGCTGATCCACGCCGCGCAGGCCGTCGCGATCCTGCTGCTGTCGGCCGACGTGACCCTCCCGGTCACCGCCGGCTTCCTCGAGGGTCCGCCCGGCAGTGACGCGGAGATGGGCAGCACGGTGCTGTTTGACCTGCCGGTCGCCCCCGCCGTCGCCCTGTTCCTCGCGCTCGCGGCCGTGGACCACGGCCTCATGGCGGGGCCGCTGCGCCGCTGGTACGAGGACAGCCTGCTGCGGGGCGTCAACCCCGCCCGGTGGCTCGAGTACTCCGTCAGCGCGTCATTGATGGTCGTGCTCATCGCGATGCTCAGCGGCACGTCGGAGGCCACGGCGCTCATCGCGATCTTCGGGGTGAACACCGCGATGATCCTCTTCGGCTGGCTCATGGAGAGCACCAACCGGCTCGGCGAGACGCCGGACTGGCGGCCGTTCTGGTTCGGCTGCGTGGCGGGCGCGGTGCCGTGGATCGCGATCACACTCCAGCTCGCCGTGTCGCAGTCTGAGACCGACAGCGTCCCGACGTTCGTCTTCGCCATCTTCGTGACGCTGTTCCTGCTGTTCAACAGCTTCGCGCTCAACCAGTGGCTGCAGTACCGCGGCAAGGGACGGTGGGCGAACTACGTCTACGGCGAGCGCGTCTACCTCGTGCTCAGCCTCGTCGCGAAGAGCGCGCTGGCCTGGCAGGTCTTCGGCGGCACGCTCGCCGGCTGACACGACGCCGGCCCCGCGGTGACGGGGCCGGCGCCTGCACTCGATAGAGGTCCTGCGTTCTGCGGATCAGGCCGGGGCGGGTGCCTCCTTCTTCTCCGGGGGCATCGGCGACAGCAGCTCCGCGGGCTCGACCCCCGCGTCGCCGAGCTCGAGGTCCAGCGGGTCGTCCTTGTCCCGCGAGCGCGGCGGCACCTTCAGGAAGTAAAAGGCGAGACACACGAGGCCCATGAAGACGTAGCCGAGCGGGATGTGCCAGTCGGCGAAGAACTTCACCTCCTCGCCGTGGATCAGCCCGACGATGCCCAGTGCGGCACCGAAGAAGCTGTAGCCGGCGGCCCACAGGAAGTTGCGGTCGATCATGAAGACCGCGATCGCACCGAGCACCATGCCCGCGAGGACCGCGCCGGACCCGAGGAGCAGGAGCCCCTCGAAGTTCGTGCCGCCCTGC
>SYBY01000302.1 GCA_005788585.1 Actinomycetota bacterium
CGAGCACCGGGTGCAGGACGTCACGCAGATCAACGAGCTGATGACCATGCTCGAGCGGCGCGTCTCGCTGCTGGAGTTCCTGCGCGTGGCGCTCGGGCACCGCGACGTGATCGTCGGGATCGGGGCGGAGAACCCGGTGCCTGCGCTGCGGTCGCTGTCGATCGTCGCGTCGGGGTACGGGCTGCCGCAGCGGGCGCTCGGCACGGTGAGCGTCATCGGGCCGCTGGCCATGGACTATCCGAGCACGATCGGGACGGTGCGGGACGTGGCGCACCAGCTGTCGCGGTTTGTGACGGACGTCTACGAGGACGCGTAGCGCCCGCTCCTACACTGCCCGCCGATGCCCCGCGACGCCTATGAGGTGCTCGGCGTCCCCCGCGACGCCGACGAGACCCAGATCAAGAAGGCCTTCCGCAAGCTCGCCCGCGAGCTGCATCCGGACGTCAACAACCACGACCCGGAGGCGGAGGAGAAGTTCAAGGAGGCCGCCGAGGCCTACGAGATCCTCAACGACGCCGAACGGCGCGCGATCTACGACCGCCACGGCTACGAGGGGCTCAAGCGCGGCGGCGCGGCGCCGGACATGGGCAACTTCGGGTCGTTCAGCGACCTGTTCGAGGCGTTCTTCGGCGGGGGCGGCGGCGGCTTCCGCGGGCCGGCCCCGGGCGACGACGCGCTGGTCGAGGCCGTCATCGACCTCGCCGACGCGGCGACGGATTCGTCGGTCGAGGTGGAGTACGAGGTCGTCGACACGTGCGAGAAGTGCCGGGGCAACGGCGCCGAGCCGGGGACCCCGATCGTCACGTGCGAGCGCTGCGGCGGCGCCGGGCGGCTCCAGGCCGTCCAGCGGACCCCGTTCGGCCAGATGGTGCGCACCGTGGCGTGCGACCGGTGCGACGGCAGCGGCAAGATCCCCGAGCAGCCCTGCGACCGCTGTGACGGGCGCGGGCGCGAGGTGCGCGACCGCACGCTGAAGGTCGACATCCCGGCGGGCATCAGCGACGGGCAGCGCATCCGCCTGGGTGGACGCGGCCACGCGGGGGAGCCCGGCGGACCGCCCGGCGACCTCTACGTGCGCGTGCGGGTGCGCGAGGACGACCGCTTCATCCGCGACGGCGACGACCTGATCTGCGCGCTGGACGTCGCCGCGCCCCTGGCGGCGCTCGGCACGACGCTGCCGATCCCCACCCTGGAGGGCGACGAGGACCTCGAGATCCCGGCGGGCACGCAGCCCGGCGAGGTCATCACGCTGCGCTCGCGCGGCATGCCCGTGTTGCAGCGGCCTGGCCGGCGCGGCGACCTGAAGGTCGTCGTCGACGTCGTGATCCCGCGGCGGCTGCGGCCCGAGCAGCAGGAGCTCCTGCAGCAGCTCGCCGACAGCCTCACCGAGGACAACCTGCGCGGCGACGAGTCGCTCGGGCAGAAGCTGCGCCGCGCGCTGCACCTGTAGCAACCACGTACCCGGAAGCGGTGGACACGTTGTCCAGTGCGTCTCCATCGGACGGCTGAGCTGCCGATCCAGGAACGAGCCTTCCGTTCCCGACCTTCGGAGCCTGTCCCGCATGTCTCGCATCGCCCGCTGGGCGCGCCCGCGCGTGTTCACCGCTGTTCTTCTCGCACTGCTCGCGAGCGTCCTCGCCGCCGCAGCACCGGCGCAGGCATCCCACTTGAAGGGCGCGTCGATCGACGCGCAGATCGACAGCGCCGGACAGCTGACCGGCAGCGTGAGCCTGATCTCGGCGAACTACGGCGACTGCGACAACCCGTACCCCGAGATCGGGAGCGTCACGTACACGGCGCCCGGCGGGTCGCCCACGAGCATCTCGCTCAACGCCGCGTCCGTCTCCGCGTGCACGCCCGGCTCGGTGACGGCCAGCGCGACGTTCAGCGTCAGCGTGGCCGGCGAGACCGACGGCGAGTTCATCCTCCGTCAGCAGGCAAGCGCCCGCGTCAGCGGCATCCAGAACAGCGCGCCGAGCACCATCACCGTCAACGCGCGGGTCAAGAAGGAAGCCGGCTTCACGCATCGCACCCCGCGGATCACGAGCCAGCCCGCGCTGGGCATCTCCACGCTGGCCGCGTACTCCCAGCAGCTGGCGGCGTCGGTCGAGTCCGGCTCGGCGTCCTTCGCGCTCATGCAGAGCGCCGACAACACGAACACCGCGACCTACGACAGCACCTCACCCGCGACCAACCTGGTGAGCATCAGCGGCACCGGGCTCGTCGGCATCCCGTTCTCCACCACCGCGGGGCTGACCGTCGGCCACTACTACGTCTACAAGGTGCGCGTCTCGGACGGCGCTGGGCAGTACACCGAGCGCGACCTGCTGCTGACGGTCTCCAACAACGCGCCCCCGGTGTTCAGCGGCGACTCGGCGTCGGGTGTCATCGACGTCAAGCCCGGTGTCCCGACGACGCTGAACTTCACCGCGACCGACCCCGACGTGGGGCAGACCCTGACCATGGCCGTGGGCGGCGTTCCCGCGTGGGGCTCCTCGACGACCGGCAGCGGCACCGCCTCGGTGTCACTCAACGCGCCCGAGTCGGCCGTCGGCACGACGACGCAGATCGCCGTCGACGCCACGGACTCGGACATCAACGCGCCGATGACCTCCGCCCGCACCGTGACGGTGCGCGTGGTCGCCAACACGCCGGAGCCCAAGCCGGAGCCGAAGCCCGAGCCCACGCCCGACCCGGCGCCCGTCGTGGCGAAGCCCGCGGCCCCGAAGCTCCTGAGCTCGCCGCCCACGACGACGACGTCGCGGGACGCCGAGATCACCTGGAGCGGTGAGGCCGGCGGCGCCTACACGTGCGTGATCAACAACAGGCCCGCCGCGTCCTGCTCGTCCCCGCTGAAGCTCAGCGGCCTGGCGCCCGGCCGGCACACGGTCAAGGTGTTCCAGACCAACGCGTCGGGTGACGGCCAGATCCTCGAGGTCAGCTGGGTGGTCACCGAGGCCCGGCTCGACGTCGGGGCGAAGCTGGCCGTCAAGGCCGACGACCTGACCGTCGGCTGCAAGGTCGCCGGCGTGAACATCGAGCGCTGCATCGTCGACGTCTACGCCGTCGTCACCGGCCAGGGCGGCAAGGCCCGGGCCGCCAAGCGCGTGAAGATCGGCACCGGCGAGTTCAAGACGAACAAGACGACCAACGCCATGGACATCGAGCTGACGCTCAACGCGACGGGCAAGCGCCTGGTCAACCGCCTGGGTGGCGTGAAGGTCACGCTGGACATGACCGCGTGGCCCAAGGGCGGCGGAGCCCAGCTGAAGGCGAGCGGCAAGAGCACGCTGCTGCCTTCGCGCGTCAAGGTCACCCCGGCGACGGGCATCTTCGCGCACCAGAGCGCCAAGCTGACGCCGGCCGCACGGGCGTGGGTTGCCGCGACGGCCAAGCAGCTGGGCACCGCGAAGTCGATCCGGTGCACCGGCCACACCGCCCGCTCGGGCCGGGGCATCCCGGAGGCCAACCGGCGCCTGGGCCTGGCGCGGGCCAAGGCGATCTGCGGCGCGCTGAAGCGTGCCGGGGTGAAGGTCAAGACCACGACCGCGACGGCGGGGGAGACCCGGCCGCGGTCCAGCAACCGCACGCTCGCCGGGCGGGCGGAGAACCGCCGCGTCGAGCTGCTGGTGACCTACCAGCGCTGACCACCTGGGGACAGGTCGGCCGACAGGATGCCCTTCCCGCAGGCATCCTGTCGGCCACCATGCTGCGCCTCGCCCTTCGCGTCCCACGCGAGCACGCCGACATCGCGCTCGCCGAACTGCTCTCCCTGGTCCCTGCCGGGGTCGAGGAGCGCGACCTCGGGGACCGCATCGAGTACGCCGTCTACGGCGCGCCCGGGGAGATCCCGTCGCTGCCCGACCTGCAGGCCGCGGCCGGCGGGGTCCTCGTCGAGGTGATCACCGAGGAGGTCGCCGACGACTGGGGCGAGCGCTGGAAGGCCTTTCACCAGCCGATCACCATCGGTGACCGCCTGCACGTGCGCCCGCCGTGGGCCGACGCGCCGCCCGCGGGGACACAGGACATCGTGATCGACCCCGGCCAGGCGTTCGGGACCGGTGCGCACGACACCACGCGGCTGTGCCTCGAGCTGCTGCTCGAACTCGAGGCCGGGGGCGAGCTGATGGACCTCGGCTGCGGGTCGGGCGTGCTGGCGATCGCCGCGGCGAAGCTCGGCTGGGGCCCGGTGCGCGGGGTCGACCACGAGCTCGAGAGCGTCGAGGCCACCCGCGAGAACGCCACGGTCAACGGGGTGGAGGTGGACGTGTCGCGCTTCGACCTGCTGCGCGACGGGCCGGCGCCGACCGCGCCGACGATGGTCGCGAACCTCCTGCGCCCGCTGCTGCTGGCGGTCGCCCGGGCGGGCTTCCGCGGACCGGTCCCCGAGCGGCTGATCATCAGCGGTCTGCTGCGCGAGCAGGCCGACGAGGTGGCCGGCGCGTTCGAGGCGCACGGGCTGCACGAAACCGTCCGGCGGGAGGGCGGAGATTGGGCTGCGGTCCTGCTCTGCCGATGATGAACCACTGGACGTTCGCCTGCGAAAGGTGAACGAAAGGCGCTGTATCCGTACTCTTCCGAGTCAGGTTGTGGTTCGGACGCGGCTGCGACTGCCCGACGACAACCCCGGCCTGAACCGAAGACGGAAGGTGAACACCCCCCTTGGCTCCTGAGCTCGAGAGCGACGACGGCTTCGGCCTCACCGACATCCTGAAGGCCCTGAAGCGACGCTGGTGGATCGTCGCGATCTGCGTGATCGTGACC
>SYBY01000303.1 GCA_005788585.1 Actinomycetota bacterium
CGGCTACGTCGACCTCGCCGACCGGATCTCCGACAGCCTGCCGTACCTCATCGCGCTCGTGATCGTCCTGTCGTTCCTGCTGCTCCTCGTCGCGTTCCGCTCGGTCGTGCTGCCGATCAAGGCGGCGGTCATGAACCTGCTCAGCGTGGGCGCCGCCTACGGCGTGCTGACGATCGTCTTCCAGCACGGCCACGGCGCCGGGCTGATCGGGCTCGAGGGGCCCGTGCCCGTCGTGAGCTTCGTGCCGCTCATGATGTTCGCGATCCTGTTCGGCCTGAGCATGGACTACGAGGTCTTCCTGCTCAGCCGCATCCGCGAGCACCACGACGCCGGCGAGGACACCCACGACGCCGTGGTCAGCGGCCTCGCGTCCTCGGCGCGCGTGATCACCGCCGCCGCGACGATCATGGTCGTCGTCTTCGGCTCGTTCGTGCTCCAGGACGACCCGACGGTCAAGCAGTTCGGCCTCGGCATGGCCGTGGCCGTCTTCCTCGATGCGACCGTCGTGCGCTGCCTGCTCGTGCCGAGCCTCATGGTGCTCATGCGCGACGCGAACTGGTGGCTGCCGGGCTGGCTCGACCGCGTCCTGCCGCCACTCGGGCTCGACGAGACCGGCGACGACGCCCCCGCGCCGGCAACTTCTCCCCCGGGCGCCGCCCCGGCCTGACAGGATCAGGGCACACCGCTGCGCAAAGGAGCGCGCCATGCCCGAGATGACCAGCCACGCCCCCGGCACCCCGTCGTGGGTCGACCTGGCCACACCCGACACCGAGGCAGCGGTGACGTTCTACGACGCGCTGTTCGGCTGGACGGCACCGATCACGTCCGACGACGAAGCCGGCGGCTACCGCCTCTTCCAGCTGCAGGGTCGACCGGTCGCGGGGGCGGCGCCCATCGTCACACCGGGCCACCGGCCCTCGTGGACGACGTACATCACGGTCGCCGACGCCGACGAGACGATGGCGAAGGTCCGCGCCGCCGGCGGGACCGTGATCCGCGAGCCGATGGACGTGATGACCGCCGGGCGCATGGCGGTGTTCGCCGATCCCACCGGTGCGGTCGCCGCCGTGTGGCAGCCCGGCGACCATCAGGGCGCGGGCGTGGTCAACGAGCCCGGGTCCCTGTGCTGGAACGAGCTGACGACCCGCGACGGCGACGCCGCGCGCGCGTTCTACCGCGAGGTCTTCGGGTGGACGGCCACCGACACCCCGGCGGGTGGCCAGCCGTACACGCGCTTCGGGCTCGGCGGCCGGGACATCGGCGGCATGATCGTGATGGACGAGCGCTGGCCCGCGGAGATCCCCGCACACTGGATGGTCTACTTCGCCGTCGAGAACACGGACGCGACGGTCGCCCACGCGAAGGAGCTCGGCGGCACGGTGTCCGTCGAGCCGTTCGACCTGCCCGTCGGGCGCTTCGCCGTGCTGCACGATCCGCACGGCGCGCTGTTCAGCGTGATCGCGATGAACTGACCGCCGTGGACATCTGACTCATCGATGTTCACCTTTTCTGGGGATGTGCCGATGATGAGGCCGTGCGCGCCATCCGAGGGACATCCTGGCTGTGCCCCGCCGAGGCTGACCGGGCCCGTCTGCTCGACATGGAACGGCGGATCAAGCCGGTCCGTGCCGCGGCGATGGGCATCCTGGGCGCCTCCCTGATCGCGTCGGGACCGTGGGTCGGCTGGTGGCCGGTGCTGGTCCTGCTGGTCTCCCTGGCGGCATTCGCCGTCGTCGACCATCGCATCGAGCGCGCGGCGAGCCCCGAGTACCGCATGGCCGCCGGCTGGGCGCTGTCCCAGCTGCTCATCGCGGGCAGCATCGTGCTGAGCGGCGGCTCGGACAGCCCGGCGCTGTGCTGGCTGGCCATCCCGGTCGTGACGCTCAGCTCGCGCTTCTCGGCCCGCGGGGTCGCGGCCGGGTTGACGCTGACGATCGCCCTGCTGCTCGCGGTCACGGTCGGAGTCGATCGCCAGGCCGTGATGGACGACCCCAGCAACCTGATCTTCGCCCTCGGCGCGATCGGCGCCGTCGGCATCCTCACGACGCCCCTGATGATCTCCGACCAGGCGCATCGCAGCGACGCGCGGGTCGACGCCCTCACCGGCCTGCTGAACCGCCACGCCCTGGAGTTGCGCGTCGCCGAGCTCGAGGTCCAGGCCGACGGCGCCGAGGTGACCATCGGGGTCATCGTCGCGGACCTCGACCACTTCAAGGCGGTCAACGACGCACACGGCCACGCGGCGGGGGACGAGGTCCTGTGCGGCGCCGCCGACCGGCTGCGGACCTGCGGCCGGGCGTTCGAGCTCATCTACCGGATCGGCGGCGAGGAGTTCCTCGTCCTGCTTCCGGGCGCCTCGCTGCAGGACACGATCGAGCACGCCGAGGCGCTGCGCTCGTCGGTGGGCGGTGCGCCCATCGGCGACGTCCCGGTCACGGTGTCCCTCGGTGTCAGCGTCTCCGAGGCCGGCGCCTTCGACTTCCAGCGCGTGTTCGGCCGGGCCGACGCCGCGCTCTACGAGGCCAAGCAGTCCGGCCGCGATCAGGTCCGCGTGCGGACGCTGGACGATGCCGCGACCGCACTGGCCCGCACCGCCGCCTGATCGCCGCGCGCCGCGTGGCGCTTGGCACGGACGTGGAGCGCCATCTCCCGCCAGCTGATCGGCTGGGCGCCGAGGGCGATCGCCAGGTCGCGCGCGGTCTCGTGCAGGTCGTAGTGGTCCTGCCACGGGCGGTCCGCGCGCTGCTGGAACCACCGACGCTGGAGGCCGAGACGGTCGCCGAAGGCGTGCAGCTCCTC
Source organism: Actinomycetota bacterium (assembly GCA_005788585.1). Next base: position 2,800 of record SYBY01000303.1, read on the forward strand.
CTCGGTGTCGGCCACGAGGTGGCACCAGCGGCGCCCGCGCCACGGCCAGATCGCGTCGTCGACGTACACCCCCATGCCGTCCACGAGCCTACTGTGGGGTGACCGGTGCGTCTCGTCGTCTCCCTGCTCGTCGTGCTCGTCGTCGCCGCCGCCGGCGGGGCGCTGGCCTTCGGCTGGCTGGACTCCGACACCTCATCCCCGCGGTCCTCCACCGCGGCGCCGGCGGCCACGGCCACGCGCACGACCCCACCACGACCGGCCGTGCCCGCGCTGTGCCGGCGCCTCGACGCGACCGTCACCGGACGCGTCCGCGACACCGCGCTCGACGAGCTCTCCGGGCTCGTCGTCAGCCGGACCCGGCCCGGCCTGCTGTACACGCACGAGGACTCCGGCGCGGGGCCGCAGGTGTGGGCGCTGCGCACCGACGGCCGCCCCGCGGGCGGCTGGACGGTGCCCGGCGCCGAGGCCGTCGACTGGGAGGACCTCGCCACCGGACCGGCGCCGTCCGGCCAGGGGGCGGTGCTCTACCTCGGCGACATCGGCGACAACGGCGGGGTCCGCCCGTACATCGACATCTACCGGGTACCCGAGCCGGCGCCCGGCACCGCCGCCACCGCACCGGCCGAACGCCTGCGCCTGCGCTATCCCGACGGCGCGCGCGACGCCGAGACGCTGCTCGTCGACCCGCGCCGGGGCACCATCGTCATCGTCACCAAGGAGCTGACCGGAGCGCGCGCATACTCCGTCCCCGGGTCGGCCTTCCCCGGGGAGGCGACGCTCCGCCGCGGCCCCGAGGTCGACGTCGCGCTCGCGACCGGGGGAGACGTCAGCGCCGACGGCCGCGTCATCGCGGTGCGCGGCTACACAGCGCTGGCGGTGTGGCGCCGTCGCGGCGACGAGACGCTCACCCAGGCGCTGCGGCGGGAGCCCTGCTCGCCGCCCACCGGCCTGTTCGAGGGCCAGGGCGAAGCGCTCGCGCTCAGCCGCGACGGCACGGTCGCGCGGACCGTCGCCGAGGGCTCACCCGCCGTGCTGCGCAGGTACCGCCCGGCCCGATGACCGGCCGCGTCCTGTCCCTGCACCGCTGGCCGGTGAAGTCGATGGGCGGCGAGCCGGTCGAAGCGCTGCGCGTAGACGCGCGCGGCGCCGGGGGTGACCGCACCCACGCCGTCCACGACGTGCACCGCGGCGCTTCGCGGGTGCTGACCGCGCGGCAGGCGCCACGGCTGCTGGCGTGGCACGCGACGTATGGCGTGGAGGTCGACCCCGCCGACCCGCCCGAGCCGGCGGTCCGCGCGCCGGACGGTTCGACCTACGCCTGGTCGGACCCGGCGCTTGCGAGCGCGCTGGAGGCCGACCTCGACTGGCAGGGCCGCGGGCTGCGCCTGCACCGCGACGTCGCCGGTCAGCAGGACCTCGCCGACTCGCTCCTCGTCACGTTCGAAGCGACCCGCGCCGATGCCGAACGCCGCCTGGCCCGGCCGCTGGACCTCCGGCGCTTCCGCCCGAACCTCCACGTCGACCTGCCCGACGCCTCGGCGTGGGCCGAGCACGGATGGGAGGGACGACGACTCCTCGTCGGCGACACCGAGCTGGAGCTGCTGCACCCGTGCGAGCGCTGCGTCATCCCGACCCGTGACCCGGACACCCAGGACCGGTGGGCAGGGCTGCTGCGGTGGCTGCACGCCGAGCACGGGACGTGCTTCGGCATCAACGCGCGCGCGACCGCGCCGGCGACCATCCAGGTCGGCGACGCGGTCGAGCTGCGTTAGCGCCCGGGCAGGGACGCTGGAAAGTGCGCGCGCGGCGTGATCCCGGTCGAAACCGGAGAGTCGGGATCAGCCGCGCGCACCGGCGGCGACGGGCGCAGCAGGAGCGACGAGCGGAGCGGGAACCCGGAAGGGCGTGACCGCTCGAACGCCACTGACTGCGCCGTTCCTACGACGGCGAGCCCGGTCCCCCCGAACCGCGCTCGCCAGCTCGCCGGCAACCTTGACGTAGGCCTCGGGGTGCACCGCCATCCCGCAATGCGAGCTGGCGATCTCGATCGGGAGGAACCCGTCGCTGAGACAGGCCTCCCAGGAGACGACCCCGTCGGACTCCGAGAAGATGGACGCGCCGCGCACCCCTTCGGGCAGCGCGGCGCGCATATCGGACCAGAACCGCTCGCAGCAGCCTTCCCCCACGAAGGCCGGCGGCGCCTGGCCGGGTGCCCCGATGCGGCACCTGGACGACAACGTGCCGAGGCGGGCGTCCCCCAACGCCCGCAGCACGTCGATCTGCCGCTGGAGTACGGGATGGAGATCCTCGAGCGCCGCGTCGTGCGGGGTCCCGAGGGTGATCACGCCAGCGACGAGGTCCGGGCGGCGAACGGCGAGGACCCGGCCGAGCATTCCCCCCCGAGAATGCCCGATGACCAGTCCTCGCCGACCCACCGCTTGCACCGCGCGCTCCAGCCTGGCTTCCAGCCGGCCGGCGCTCTCCTCCGAGCAGCGGACGTTGCTGCGCATACCGGCCCGCAGCGGCTGGTAGCCCAGTCGCTTGAGCCAGGCGGCCATGGGCCGCAGTGTCTCGTCCCCGGCCATGAAGCCCGGGACGAGCAGCACCGGTGATCCGTCGCCGCGGGTTACCCCCCGGCCCCGCCAGACGTCAGATCCCAGCAACGCGCGCAGCTCAAAGGGCGCGCGTGCTTCGCGCAACAGCGTCATCTCCTGCGATTCCTCCCCCTGCCCCGAGCCACTCAGGTTTGTGGTGACTCGACGCGTAGCGGGAAGGTAGCGCCGTGTCGGACGTGTGTCAAATGTTGCGAACGCGCCCGTTCGTCTGAGCCCCGCGTAACGCCCGTGGCGCGCGGGGAGACTTCCTCGCATGCCCATCCCCGCCCCCATCCAGCAGTACATCGACACGCTCGGCGACTCCGCGCCCTCCGCGTACGACGACCTGCGCGCGGTCATCTTCAACGGCACGCTGAACCGGACGCCGGCGACGAGCAACACCGACGGGCTCCTCCAGATTCCCCGTCGCATCTTCGAGCAGGTCGGCGTGCGGGTCGACGAGGTGCGCACCGCCGACCGCGTCATCCCGCCCGGGGTCTATCCCGACATGACCGAGCAGGGCTACGACGCCGACGAGTTCCCCGAGATCTACCGCACGCTGGTCGCGCCCGCCGACATCATCATCCTCGCGGGGCCGATCTGGCTCGGGGACCAGTCGTCGCTCACGCGGGTCATCGTCGAGCGGCTGTACGCGTACTCGGGCGAGACCAACGACCGCGGGCAGTGGTCGTACTACGGCAAGGTCGGCGGCGCCGTGACCACCGGCAACGAGGATGGCGGCAAGCACGTCAACGCGCAGTTGCTCTACGCGCTGCAGCACATCGGCCTGACCGTGCCGCCGCAGGCCGAGACGTACTGGGTCGGCGAGGCCGGGCCCGGGCCCTCGTACCTGGACCCCGACGACGGCGGGGAGCGCAACGCCTGGACGACCCGCAACGCGGTGCTCATGGCGTGGAATCTCCTGCATATGGCGCGGATGCTGCGCGACCAGGGCGGCATCCCGGGGCACGGGACGAACGCCGACGACTGGGACCTCTCCCAGCCGGACCACCCCAACCCCGAGTACCGCCGGTAGTTCGCCGCAGAGGCGTGCGGCAGCCGACGGAGGACGGCGCCGCGCACGGGGGTTACGGTCCGGGCATGAACGTCCTCGTCGGCACCGATGCCAGCCCGCACCGCCACGACGCGGTCGCCCTGGGCTCCGCCCTCGCCACCGCGCTCGGGGGCGACCTGCACGTCGCACACGTCCTCCCCGGCAGCGCCAACGCGCGCGTCTACGGCGCTGACCTCCTCGTCACGCTGCGCCAAGCGGGCCAGGAGATCCTCGACAGCGCGGCCGCGGGCGCACCGGACCGCCTCACGGTCCACACCCACCTGCTCGAAGACGACTCGCCCGCGCGGGCGCTGCACGCGCTGGCAGTCTCCGAGCAGGCCGACGTGCTGGTCCTCGGGTCCTCACACCGCGGCCGGCTGGGCCGCGCACTGCTCGGCGGCACCGCCGAGCGCGTGGTGCAGGGCTCGCCGTGCGCCGTCGCGGTCGCGCCGCACGGCTACGCGGCGCCCCGCGAACTGCGGCACATCGGCATCGCCTACGACGCGGGACCGGAGTCCCGCGCTGCGCTGCGGTGGGCGAGCGACGTGACGATCGCCCTCGACGGCTCGCTGCACGTCCTCACCGTCGCCGAGCCGCTGAACACGGGCCTCTACCCCTCGGCCGAGGTCATCCTGCGCGAGGACATGCGGACGTCGCTGCTGACGTCCCGCCAGCGCGACCTCGACCAGGCGGTCGGGGAGGCGCCGCCGCGCGCGAAGGCCCGCGGCGACCTGCTGGAGGGGGTGCCCTCGAAGGTGCTGGCCGCCGCGGCCGAGGACCTCGACCTGCTCGTACTCGGCTCGCGCGAGTACGGACCGCTGGGCGCGGTCTTCCTCGGGGGCGTCAGCCACGGGCTGCTCCGGGACGCCCCGTGTCCTGTCGTGGTCCTGCCCCGCTCGGTCAGCGCCGGCGACGACGCAGCGTCATCGGAAGCGAGCCCTCCGGCCGCAGCGTGATCGCGATCTCCGGCGTGACGCGCACGCCGGACTGCAGGTCGAGCTCGAAGCGCTGGGCGATCATCGCCATGAGCAGCACGCCCTCCATGAGCGCGAACCCCGAGCCGACGCAGATCCGCCGGCCCGCGCCGAACGGCATGAACGCCTGACGCGGGCGGTCGGCGGGCGGGTCGATGAAGCGCCGCGGGTCGAAGCCCTCGGGGTTGGGCCACAGCTCGGGGTCGCGGTGGATGACGTACGGGAGCACGAGGACCCCGGAGCCCTTGCGGATCCTGGTGCCGCCGACCTCGTCGTCCTCGAGCGCCACGCGGCTGACCGCAGGCACCGGCGGGTACAGGCGCATCGACTCCTGGAGGACGGCCATCGTGTAGGGCAGGCGGTCGACGTCCTCGGGCGTGGGCGTGCGCCCGCCGAGGACCTCGTCGACCTCGGCGTGCAGCTGCTCGCGGATGTCGGGGTGCTGGCTGAGCAGCAGCCACGTCCAGGCGAGCGCGTTCGCCGTCGTCTCGTGGCCGGCGCCCAGGAAGGTCATGACCTCGTCGCGGACCTGCTCGCGGCTCATCGGCTCGCCGGTCTCCTCGTCGCGCGCGGAGAGCAGCAGGGCGAGGAGGTTGTCCTGGTCGGCGTCGGGGTCGGCCTCGTAGGCGGCGACGAGCTGCTCGACGACGCCGTCGAGCGTGTCGATCGCGCGCATGGCCTGGCGCCACATCCGCGGGCGGGTCTTCAGCGCGGTGTTGAGCTCGAGGCCGACGCCCATGAGCGCGCGGGTCACGTAGCCCGTGCGCAGGTAGTAGGAGCCCGCGTGCAGCACGTCGGTCATCGCGCGGCCCACGGTCTGGGTCGTGGCGTCGTCGATGCCCACGCCGAAGAGCGCGCGATCGACGACGTCGAGGGTCAGCGCGTTCATCGCCTGGTGCACGTCGACCGGCGTGCCCGCATCGCTGGCCTGGGCGTCCCAGCGTCCGAGCCAGTCCTCCGCGGCGGCGGTCATGTGCACGCCCATCGGCGCGAGGTGGCGCTTGGCGAACATCGGCTGCACGAGCTTGCGCTGGCGCTGCCAGAAGATCGGGTCGGCGTTCGTCAGCAGCCCCTGACCGAGCAGGACGCCGAGGACGCGGTAGTCGGTGCCCTTGCCGTAGGCGTCCTGGTTGGCGATGAGGACGTGACGCGCGTGCTGTGGGCTGCGGATGAGGAAGACGTTGGCGAACGGGTCCGGGATGCGGACGATCCCCGGCCGGCCGGGCAGGCGGCACAGCGGCTCGAGGGGATCCTTGCGGCCTTCCCAGAGGAAGCGGGCGAGGGCGGCGCCGCGGAGCACATGGGTCCGGTCGAGCTGACCGGGTGCGCCGGGGGCCGTGGACAGGTGCGGGACAGGCGCTGTGGTGGCCATGGCGCGATGCTACCACTCGGTAGTAATGGTGCAAGGCCTACCGTGCATCCGCGATGCCGCGTCGCAATCCGAAGCCCGCGCCACGCCGCGGCGGGCGCCCCGCCGGACCCGCGCCGGACGTCGAGCGGCTCGCACGCCAAGCGGCCCAGCGGCGCGAGGCGTGCGCCGCGAAGGTCCGCTACGACACCGAGCCCGAGGCGCGGTCCTTCGCGATCATGCACAGCCCCGGACGCGGACCGCGTGCGACGCCGTATCTGTGCGAGGTCTGCGACGGCTGGCACCTCACCCGCGGCTGATCTGCACCAACACTGCGCAATCCCCGCCCCGCCGCCGCATCGTCACCCATGATCTGATGCATGGCGATCTCGCCTCCGCCCACCACACCGTCCCCCCGCGTGCGCGAGCGCGCGCGCATCGAGCGCTTCGTCCACAGCGGCGAGGGCGGCTTCCGCATCGCCGAGCTGCGCCTCGCCGA
>SYBY01000036.1 GCA_005788585.1 Actinomycetota bacterium
AGGTCCTCGACGGTGTCGAGGTGGTTCCAGTTCGGGTCCTTGACGGGGACGCAGAGGACCTTGTCGTCCTGCTCGCCGTCGTCGGTCATCCGGAACAGCCCGATCACCTTCACCGGGATGATGCACCCCGGGAACGTCGGCTCGGAGACGCAGACCATCGCGTCGAGCGGATCGCCGTCGGCGCCGAGGGTGTTCTGGATGAAGCCGTAATCCGTGGGGTAGACGACGGACGAGAAGAGGAACCGGTCCAGCTTGATCGCCTGCAGCTCGTCATCCCACTCGTACTTGTTGCGGGACCCCTTCGGGATCTCCACAAAGGCGTGTGTGAGGTAATCGGGCATTGGCAGCGATACTACGGGCATGTCGCCCTCCGCCGCCTCCTCCTCAACTGACATCGAGCGTCTGTGCATCGACACCGTCCGGGCGCTGGCCATGGACATCGTGCAGCAGGCGAACTCCGGCCACCCCGGCATGCCGAGGGCGATGGCGCCTGCCGCGTACGTCCTGTACCGCGAGATCCTCAACCACGATCCGCGTGATCCGTCGTGGCCCGACCGCGACCGGTTCGTCCTCTCGGCGGGGCACGGGTCGGCGTGGATCTACGCCGCGCTGCACCTCTCCGGCTACGACCTGCCGCTCGAGCAGCTGCAGAAGTTCCGGCAGTGGGGGTCGCTGACCCCGGGCCATCCCGAGCGCGACACGCAGCACGTCACGCCGGGCGTCGAGGTCACCACGGGCCCGCTCGGTCAGGGCTTCGCCAACGGGGTCGGCATGGCGATGGCCGAGCGCTTCCTGCGCGAGAAGTTCGGCGCCGAGGTGCAGAACCATCACACCTACGCGATCTGCTCCGACGGTGACCTCATGGAGGGCATCAGCTCCGAGGCCGCGTCGATCGCCGGCCAGAAGGGCCTCGGCCGGCTCGTCTACCTCTACGACGACAACGACATCTCGCTGGACGGCCCCACGTCGCTGAGCTTCAGCGCCGAGGACGTCACGAAGCGCTTCGAGGCGGTCGGCTGGCACGTCTCCACGGTCGAGGACGTCAACGACGTCGACGCGCTGCGCAGTGCGGTCGTCGCCGCACGCGATGAGGAGGAGCGCCCGTCGCTCATCCGCGTGAAGTCGGTCATCGGCTACCCGTCGCCCGCCAAGCAGGGGACGAGCAAGGCCCACGGCGCGCCGCTCGGCGACGACGAGGTCCGCGCGACGAAGGAGGCGCTCGGCCTCGACCCCGACCAGAAGTTCCACGTGCCCGACGAGGTCTACGCGGCGTTCAGCGCCCAGGAGAAGGGCACCGAGCTGCGGACCGCCTGGGAGGAGCGCTTCCGCGCGTTCCGCGACGCCCAGCCCGACCTGGCCAAGGAGTGGGACGCGGCGTGGGCCGGCAAGCCGATGACGGGCGTCGGCGCGGCGCTGGCCGACATCGACTGGGGCGACAAGCCGATCGCGACGCGCAGCGCCGGGGCGAAGGCGATGGCGGCGTTCTCGGCGCTGACGCCGACGATGGTCGGCGGCGCCGCCGACCTGTCGGAGTCGACGAAGACGGAGTTCCCCGACGAGGAGCGCTTCACGGCCGAGAAGCCGGGGCGCAACGTGTTCTGGGGCGTGCGCGAGCACGGCATGGGCGCGGCGGTCAACGGCCTGGCCGCGCATGGCGGCATCGTCCGGCCGTACGGCTCGACGTTCCTGCAGTTCGCCGACTACATGCGCGGGTCGGTCCGCCTGTCCGCGCTCCAGGCGCTCGACGTCGCCTGGGTCTGGACGCACGACTCGATCGCGCTGGGCGAGGACGGCCCGACCCACCAGCCGGTCGCGCACCTCGCGGCGCTGCGGGCGAGCCCGCAGCTCACCGTGCTGCGGCCGGCCGACGCGACCGCGCCCGCCGAGGCGTGGCGGGTCATCCTCGAGGAGATCAGCGGCCCGGTGGCGCTCATCCTGTCGCGGCAGAACCTGCCGGTGCTCGACCGCAAGAAGCTCGCGCCGGCCGCGGACGTCGCACGCGGCGCCTACGCGCTGACGAAGGTGAAGAACCCCGTCGCGACGATCGTGGCCACCGGTGCGGAGGTCCACACCGCGATCGCCGCGCAGGCGCTGCTCGACGTGCCGGTGCAGGTCGTCTCCATGCCGTCGTGGGAGCTGTTCGAGGCCCAGGACGAGGCCTACCAGCAGAAGACGCTGCCGGTCGACCTGCCGACGGTCAGCGTCGAGGCGGGGATCAGCATGGGCTGGGACCGGTACTCCGACGCGCAGATCGCCGTCGACAAGTTCGGTGCCAGCGCGCCGGCGGAGGTGCTGCTGGAGGAGTACGGCATCACGGCCGAGGCGACGGCCGCCGCGGTCAAGGAGCTGCTCAAGTAGTCCGGCCGGTCTCCGATCAGCGGGGCGATGCTGCGGCTTCGCCCCCTGATCGGTGTCGTCCTCGCCCTGACGTCGGTGCTCGCGCTGCCCGCGGGCGCCGCGGCGACCCCGCTGCTCTTCGTGCAGCAGACCGACGGCGGCACGCTGGAGAAAACAGGCGGGTCGACCTACCGGCTGACGCTGCGCGGGGCCGCGCCCAGCGTTGCCGCGTTCGCGGACCGGCCGGGGCGCACGGCGACATCTGAGCGTGCGACGACCTTCGTCTCGCGCTGGCGGGGGCGGTTCGGGACCGACCCGCCGAATGCGGCGCTGGTGATCGACGGCGCGCCGCGAGGCCGCGACGTCGCCATGCTCACGCTCAGCGCGCCGCGGTACCGGCCGCGGGCGCGCACACTGACCTACACGGCGCGGGCGCTGCGCGGGGACGCTGGCGCGGCGCTGAAGGCGTTCCATACCCGCCGTGATCCTGTTCGCGCGCTGCGCTTCGGCGCCGCGAGCCTGTTCATCGACGACGCGTCGGACCTCATGGCGCAGCAGATGATGGTGGTGTTCGGCGGCGTCATGGAGCCCAGCACCGTGTTCGGCCTGGAGATCGGCGGGGACCCGTCGGTGACGTTCGCCGCGGGCACGAAGGCCGTGCCGGGCGTGTTCGACCTCGGCGGTGACGCCGACGTGGCGAACCTGCAGGTCGACGGCCGGCAGCTGTCGTTCAGCCCGACGAACATCGTCCCGGGCTCCTGGCAGATGGTGGTGATCGTGACGTTCCTCGCGCCCCAGGACCTCGAGACGTTCACGCTGCGCAACACGGGCAACGCCGGCGCCAGGGCGGTCACCGTCTACCAGAGCCTCGCGGGCCAGGACCCGACATACATCGGGTCGACTCCGGCGACGGTGGACTGGTGGGTCACCGCTGCGTCGTACTACGGGGGACCGGCGGCCTTCGGGGAGTGACGCGGGGCCCGGTCGGCGTTCTGGCCGGGCACTCCCGTCTAGGCTGACGGGTCCGATGGCGACGGCTCTCGATCCCGCGGCGCGCCAGCGCCGGCTTGTGCGCCTCGTCTGGCTGTCCATCGGCGCGGCGGTCCTGACGATCGCGCTGAAGACGGGCGCCTGGGCGATCACCGGCTCGGTCGGTCTGCTCTCCGATGCCGCGGAGTCCGTCGTGAACGTCGCGGCCGGCGTGTTCGCCCTCGGCGTCGTGCACTGGGCCGGCCGGCCGCCCGACGAGGAGCACACGTACGGCCACGAGAAGGCCGATTACCTGTCGGCCGGGCTGGAGGGCGCGCTGATCCTCATCGCGGCGGTGACGATCGGCGTCGCGGCGATCGGGCGGCTCATCGACCCGGCGCCGCTGACCGACGTCGGGGTCGGCCTCGCGGTCTCCCTGCTCGCGACGCTCGTCAACCTCGCGGTCGCGCGGGTGATGCTCACGGAGGGACGCCGGCACCGGTCGCTGGCCGTCGAGTCCAACGGCCGCCACCTCATGACCGACGTGTGGACGTCGGTCGGCGTGGTCGCCGGTGTCGCCGCGGTGGTGCTCACCGGCTGGGACCGTCTCGACCCGATCATCGCGCTGCTCGTCGCGGCGAACATCATCCGCGTCGGCGTGGGCCTGGTCCGCAACGCGACCGGCGGGCTCATGGACAAGGCGCTGGACCCCGACGAACTCGCCGAGGTCCAGCGCGTCCTCGACCGCTTCGCCGGCGACACCGTGCAGTTCCACGCGCTGCGCACCCGGCGCGCCGGCCGCCGCGCGTTCGTCACGGTCCACGTGCTGGTGCCTGGAACGTGGACGGTGCAGGCCGGCCACGACCTCGTCGAGCGGGTGGAGGCCGAGCTGCGGGCCGCGGTCGAGCCCGCGACGGTGTTCACGCACCTGGAGCCGATCGAGGACCCGGCGTCGTTCGAGGACGTCGCGCTGGATCGCGAGGAGATCGGGCGGGGGTGATCCGGATTCGCGCAGTCCTGCTGCGCGAATCCGTCACACGTCCGCGTCAGCGCAGCCGCAGCGTGCCCTTCCGCGCCGCGCTGCGGTTGCCCGCCGCGTCGTGGGCGACGACCGTCACCACGTAGCGCCCCGCGCCGAGGCCGGACTTCCGGCCGAGGGCGATCGCGACCGTGCCGGCCTGGACGTCGCGGAACACCAGCGTCCGTGCCTTGGCCCGGCCACGCTTGAGGGTGACCGTGACGCGGCCGGCCTCGCCGAGCGAGAAGCGCAGGTCCGCGCCGCGCGACGCGAGTGTGCTGCGGCCGGTGCCCAGGCGCGCCTTCGACGTGAACCGCAGGGCGCCGAGCTTCGGCGCGACGGTGTCCCGGGCCGCGGGCTGCGTGCTCGTCGAGCCGGTGTTCGCCGGCGGGGCGTCCTGTGCGGGCGGGGTCTGCTCGGGCGCCGGCGCGGGCTGCTCGACGACCGGCGGCGCGCTGACCTGCACCGTCGCGGTCAGGGCCGTCGACCGGCCGGCCGCGTCGGTCACCGTGAGCTTCACGGTCTTCGGGCCCGGTGTCGCGTAGGCGTGCTGCGCCTGCACACCGCTCGCGGTCTGGCCGTCGCCGAAGGCCCAGCCGTACGTCATGTCGTCGCCATCCGGGTCGGTGGTGCCGGCTGCGCTGACCGCGACCGGCTCGCCCACCATGGCCGTCGCGGGAGCCGACAGGACCGGGACGGGCGCCGCGCGGCGGTACTCCAGCGCCCCGAGGTCGACCTTCGCTCCGCCCGTGCCGTCGCCGTCGACGGGCCGCGACAGCCCGGCGAAATCGGTGGCCAGCACGCCGTTGCCATCGCCGGCGTCGATGAGCGCCGAGGGCGCCTTCAGGCGGAGGTCGGCGGCCGCGAGGTTCGCGCCGGGGGTGCCGCCCACGAACTGCGGCGCGCCGGTCAGCACGCCCGCGCCGGTGGTCAGGGTGCACTCGGGATCGGCCTGGCTCGTGCCGGTCTTCGAGGTGTACTGGAGGGTCAGGAGCGCGCTGCCGCCGTTGTCGCCCGAGCAGGCCGCGTACCGGGTGAACCCGCTGATGATCGCGTTGCGGACCTGGGCCGTCGCCGCCCAGTTCGCGGCCGCGCTCGCTGCGCCGATGGCGTTTCCGGTGCCCGAGCCGAGCAGCGTCACGTGCACGGCCGTGAGCGTGCCGTTGCCGACCGCTTTGAGGGCGGTGTCGCCGGCATGGGCGTCGCCCATCCGGATGACCGAGTTCGTCATCGTCAGGCTCGACCCCGAGCCGCCGACCGTCGCGGCGCCGCGCGCCGTGTCGATCGTCGCGCGGTCGACGATCATGCTGGAGCCCTTGTCGACGCTCACCCCGCCACGTCCGGTGATCGCGGTGCGGTCGACGCGCAGCCCGGTGACGCCGTTCGGGTGGCCCGTCACGACGGCCTCGCCGGCGGTCATGGCGATCTGGCCGTCGGCGAACGCCGAGCCCGCGCCGTAGAGGTTGACGCCGGGCGTCGAGAAGTCATTGCCCGCCTGCTCGACCCGGACGCCCTCCGCGCTGCCGCCGTTCAGCCACAGCGCGGCGAACGACCCGCTCGACGCGGTGCGCAGCGTCAGGTTCTTCACGACGGAGTCCGCGTGGCCGAGCGACAGCGTGTGCCCGCCCGAGCCGTCGGACGACAGCACGGTCTGGCCGATGCCGGCGCCCTCGATCGTGAGCTTGCCTCCCCCGCCGCCGTCGTCATAGGTGAACGGGCCTGCATACGGGGTGGCCTTCGGGCCGATGCGGACGGTGTCGGTGCCGTTGCCGTCGCTCTCGGCCGCGTCGATGGCCGACTGCACGTCCGCCTTGAACGTCCCGAGGGCGCAGGACGGCGTGTTCACGCAGTAGATGTCTGCCTGCGCGACGGCGGCCGGGGTGACCGCGGCGGCGGTGGTCGCGGCGGCGAGCAGGGCGAGACGGCGGGTGCGGCGGGACATGCGAGGTCCTCCTGAGGGACGGGAGCTGTGGCGTGGCCGGTAGGGCATGACGCCCGGACAACCGGCACCCTCCCACCCCGTTACGCCGTCTTCTGTCGCGTTGGCGACAGTGCGTCCTCACTCGCCGTCGGCGACCCGCTCGGATTCCTCGTCGAGCAGCGGCAGCAGGGCCTCCGCCCGCTCGCTCACCGTGATGTGGGCCGCACCGAACTCGGGCAGCCAGGCGATCATGTCGTGCGCCTGCAGGCGGCGCAGCATGAACCAGAACGCGTCCTCCTGGCGGGTGCCGCTGAACGACCGCAGGATGTCGAACGCGTACCCGGTGGTGTGCAGGCTGTACTCGCGCGTGGCCTGCGCGTTCACGCCGGTCAGGAGCTCCTGGTAGCGCTCGTCGCGCACCGTGCTCGTCACGCTGATGGGCTTCCTCGCCCCGCTGATCTCCTGCACACCCGCGCCGATCGTGACGAGCACCGCGAGCGCCTCGGGACGCAGGCCGCGGAACAGCCGGCGGCTGAGATCGCGCCGGGGCGCCAGCTCGCCCATCTGCGGGTCGATGCGCACGCCCTCGGCGGCCAGCAGGTCGGCGGGCAGGCGACGGAGCGTGCCGTCCTCGTAGGAGGCGCGCAGCTGCGCGGCGCTCGTGTACTGCGGCGTCGACCCCTCAGGCCACAGGACCTCCTCGGAGCTGTTCTTCGCCGTCTGAAGCGCCGCCTGCTCGCGCAGTGCGTCGGGATCCTCGCGGTGCAGCCGCATGATCTCCTTGGCCGCGCCGATGCGCCACAGGTACGTCGACGAGTCGTCTCCCAGATCGGCGAGCCGCGCGTACGCGGCCTCGTTGTGCACGGGCGACGTGTCGAAGTACAGCTGCGCGTAGGAGACGTCGTCGCCCTGCCCGTAGGCCTTCACGACGTTCTGGATGTTGCCGACCCCGGCGTGGTAGCTCGCCAGCGCGAGGTCCTCGCGGCCCAGTTCCCCGCGCGCGAACTCGAGGTAGCGGATGGTGCCGGCCAGCGCCTTCGCCGGGTCGAAGCGCTCGTCGACCGTGCGGCGGCGGGCCTCGAGCAGCCGGACGGCCTCGGCGTCCCCGCGCCGCTGCGCGCGCCGGATGCTGCGCGTGATCGACCGCGCCTGACGCGGGTCGGTCCGCATGTCGAGGAGGTTCGCGCCGGTCTCGGCGAGGATCTGCGTGAGGCCCACGGCGCCGACGAACTGCGGGTCCGCCGCGGCCGTCGGGCGGCCGGCGCTCTCGAGGTACACGAGCGCCTCGAGATCGTCCGGATCGATGTCGGTGTCCGCGGTGAGGTCCTCGATCAGCTCGCGGTAGCGCGCGGTGCGCTCAGCGCTCGCGACGGCGCCGTTCGGCACCAGCGTGTACAGCGGGTGGGCGAACCCGCGGGACGCGGCGGCGACGAGTTCGTCCTCCCGGTCGGCATCCCAGGCGAGGGGGTCGACGACATCGTCGCTCTCGCCGGCCGCGACGCCGGTGCCGGGTGACAGGCGCGGCGGATCGTCATCGCTCAAACGGTCGGCGAGGACCAGGAACGCGGCGAGGGCGCAGGCGACGGCGAGCAGGGCGAACAGCGCGCGCCGCAGCGACGCACGCTGGCCGCGGGGCGGGGACATGGACACCCTTCAAGGCTTGCACACGCCTCGTACGGGACCCATGACCCCGGCCCGCGGAACGGCCTACGGGAACAGCAGGCGCGGCGCGAACACCGTGATCAGCTCGGTGTCGTCGGGCCTGTCCCGGGCGGTCCAGCGGCCGTCGCTGCCCGGGAAGTTGTTGTCGTTGGCGATGAGCAGGACGCCGGTGCTCATGACCTCCAGGCTCTCGACGGACTGCAGCGGGAACGAGAACCGGCGGCCGACGCCGAACTCGCCGGGCCGGCCCGGCAGGGACACCCGGAACGGGTCGGCGATGCGCAGCAGGTCGAGGATGCGGGTCTTCTTCAGGTACCCGTCGGCGTCGGTCCTGCGCAGGTCGACGAGGTAGATCTTCTTCTGGAGCGCCTCGGCCCCCTGGGCGTCGTCGCGCTCGATCGCGAGGTAGCGGTTGCGGTCCAGGGCGGTGAAGTCCCCGATGACCGCGCCCGGGAAGTCCGCGTCGGTGCGGTACTGCCATTCGCGGTCGGTGTACTGCTTCGTCGCGAGGTCGAACTCGCGGATGTACCGGCGGCGCGGGTCCGTGTCGGTGGTCAGGGCGCCCTCGAGGATCGGGAGCAGCCTCGCGCCGTCCTTCGTGATCGCCATGCCCTCGAACCCGCGGCTGCTCGGCAGGTTCGCCGGCGCGCCTCCGAGCGTGTGGTTCTGCGGGGCCTTCACGCCCGGAAGCTGGATCGGCGCATCGAGGACCTTGCCGGTCGCGTCGGTGTGCAGCAGGTACGGGCCGAACTCCTCGCCGAACCAGAACGTGCCGTCGGGCGCGCGCCGCACGGATTCGAGGTCGAAGTCCGCACCGGTCAGAAGCCGGTCCTCACGGGCGATGGGGAACGGGACGAGGTTGTCGGGGTCGCGCAGCTGGAGGTACTCGAGCACCGTGACCTTGCCGCTGCCGCCGAGCGGCGTCTTCGCGCTCGTGCGGACCTTGTAGAGCCGCAGCAGGAAGTCCGCGGAGTTGCCCTTGCTGCCGAAGCCGTTGTCGGGCATGGCCCAGAACGTGCTGGCGCTGACCTTCAGCACAGCGGAGAAGCCGGGGATCGGCTGGCCTGGGAACGGCGGGGTGATGCCGTTGTTCGGCGCCACCGCCGCACCGGAGGGCGGGCCCTCCTGGTAGGCGTCGGCGGGCAGGATCGCGCGGGACAGCAGGGTGTCGGCGTGGGCGGTGGTGGCGCTGCCGGCGAGGGCGAGCGCCGCCATCGCGACGGCGGGGATGAGACGCATGGGGAGGGACCTCCGGACGGTTCGGACGGACCCGGCCAGCGTGCGGGGCATCGTGCGCGTGCGGGTTGCCGCACGGTGATCACGTGGTGAAGATCCGGTCAAGCGGGACATCGGGTCGAGTTTGGGTCGGTATGCGACCTCAGATCGACCCGATGTGCGACTAGGGTCCCGGCCGTGCGCGAGCTCACCACCGACGCCGACGTCCGCGCCGCACTCACCGACTCCGCGCACTACTCGTCGCGGCCCATGGGCGCCCTCGACCGTGTCCTGATCGGCGCCGACCCGCCAGGCCACGCGCCCGTCCGCAGGCTCGTGGCCGCCGCGTTGCGCGCGACGGCGGTCCCCGACGACGTGATCGCCGCCATGGCCGGTGAGCTGCTCGCTCCCGCGCTGCAGCACGGCAAGGCCGAGGCGGTCGCCGACCTCGCCCGCCCGCTCGCCGCCGCGGTCACCGCCGCGCAGCTCGGCGTCGACCGGGCCGCCGCCGGAGATCTCCTGCGCTTCGGCGACGCGGTCTCCGCGGTCGCCGACGGCCAGCCGCCGGACCTCGCCGCCTTTGCCGAGCTGGACCTGGCGGTCGCGCGGTGGGCCGCCTCGCGGCGCTCGTGCCCCACGGGTGACGGCATCAGCATCGTGGTCACCGGTGCGCGCGGCCAGGCCGGGCTGAAGCCGCGCGAGGTGCGCAGCCTGGTGCGGCTGCTCGTCGTCGCCGGGATCGTGACGAGCGCGCGGCTGAGCGCGGTCACGCTGCTGGCCGTCGCGACGGACCGCGAGCTCCAGGCGCGGGTCCGGGCCCGTCCAGCGGACGCCGCGTTGGTCGTCGAGGAAGCGCTGCGGCGCGATCCACCACTGCGCTTCGTCCTGCGCCAGGCCGCCGGTGAGACCGTCGCGTGCCGGCTCGACCAGGCCAACCGCGACCCCGTGGCGCACCCGGACCCCGAGCGCTTCGACCCCGATCGGGACGAGCCGCACCTCGCGTTCGGGGCGGGCCCGCACCGGTGTCCGGGCGCGGGCCTCGCGCGCCGTCAGGCGAAGGTCCTGCTCCAGGTCGTCCTCGCGCGCACCAGCGCGCTGTCACCCGCGGGCGACGCCGCGTGGGAGCGCGACCAGCACCTGCAGGGACCCGCCGCCGTCCCGCTCGCGCTGACGCCGTCCTGACGACGGACTCCCCGGAACCGGGGAGGCGCCGGCCGGTTGGCGCCCGCGGGTGCGCAACGTGGCGCGCGGGGAGTCAAGTTCTGGGCGTGCTGCGCCGACCGGTACCCGGTGGGGGTTCGGACCAGCCTTGTCATCGGGTTCACAGGTGTCGCCGTGCACGGCGTCCTGGCGTTCGTCGCGCCGGACGGCACCGCGTCCGCCCTGCTCTATCTCAGCGTCGCCCTCCTGGCCTTCGGGCTCGTCCTCGCGCGCGGCGCCACCCGACGTGCCGAGCGTGCGGCATGGCTGCTGATCGCCACGAGCCAGGGGCTGTGGCTGGCCGCCGATCTGCTGTGGACCGCGCTGGGCGATCCGCCCTTCTTCTCGGCCGCCGACGCGACGTACGTCGCCTCGTACGTCGCCCAGTTCGCGGGTATCGGCGTGCTCATGCACGACCGCCTGCGGTTGCTCCCGGGTGCGCGCTGGCTCGACGGTCTGGTCGTGGGGACCACGGTGGCCGCGATCGTCGCGGCCGTCCTCGTCGAGCCGATCCGCGCCGGCGCCGGGGACGAGGTCGTGACGGCGCTGTTCTACCCGAGCTTCGACCTCGTCGTGATCGTCCTCGTCGCCGTCCCGGTCGGCATGACTGGCTGGAGGCCCGGGCGCGCCCTCAGCTGGCTGGCGTGCGGCGTCGGGCTCGTCGCGTTGACCGACGTCCTCTACGCACGCCAGGCGGTGGACGACGCCTCCGTCGCCGGGTCCCTGTTTGCCACGCTGTGGCTGCTCGCCTACATGGTGATCGCGACGGCGGCGTGGCAGCCGGAGGACGCGCGGTCCTTCGATCGCGAGCCGCGATGGCGTGAAGGTGTCGTCCCCGGTGCGTGCGGGTTCCTCGCGATCGCGGTCCTCGCGGCCGCGGGCCTGCTCGAGCTCGGCGCCGTTGCCGTGCTGCTCGCGGCCGTCGCGGCGGTCCTCTCCGGTCTGCGGGCCGCGATCGTCTTCTTCGCGCACATGCGGCTGCTGGAGCGCAGCCGCGCGGAGGCCCGGCAGGACCAGCTCAGCGGCCTGCCCAACCGGCGGGCGCTGATCGAGGACCTCGACGGCGTGTTCGACGGCGGCTCGCCGGTGACCCTTGCGTTCTTCGACCTCGACGGCTTCAAGCTCTACAACGACAGCTTCGGTCACGCCGCCGGTGACGCGCTGCTGCACCGGCTCGGCACGCGCCTCGGCCGCACCGTCGCCGGCGTGGGGCGGGCGTACCGGCTCGGGGGCGACGAGTTCTGCGTGCTGCTCGACGGCGACGACGCGCGGGTCCAGGACGTGCTGCACGCCGCCGGTCACGCGCTGCGTGAGCGCGGCGACGGGTTCGCCATCACCGCGTCGGCCGGGTCGGTGGCGATTCCCGCCGAGGTCGACGAGCCCGGTGAGGCGCTGCGCGTCGCCGACCAGCGGATGTACGCGCGCAAGGCCGAGCGCCGCGCCCCCGCACGCATGCAGGCCCGTGACCTGCTGCTCGCCGTCGTGCGCGAGACCGAGCCCGACCTCGACGAGCACAACGGCGACGTCGGGCGTCTCGCACGTCAGCTCGGAGAGCACCTCGGCCTGGAAGGCGACGATCTCGACATCGTCGTCCGCGCCGCAGAGCTGCACGACGTCGGCAAGGTCGCGATCCCCGACGAGATCCTCCACAAGCCCGCCGCGCTGAGCGAGGAGGAGTGGCAGCTCATGCGCCAGCACACGATCATCGGCGAGCGCATTCTCGCCGCGTCTCCCGGGCTGGCGCCCGTCGCGGAACTCGTGCGCGCGAGCCACGAGCGGTGGGACGGCGGCGGCTATCCCGACGGGCTCTGCGCCGGGGAGATCCCGCTCGGCGCGCGGATCATCACGGTCTGTGACTCGTTCGACGCGATCGTGTCCGACCGGCCCTACGCCCGGGGTCGCACGATCCACGAGGCGCTCGCCGAGCTCGAGCGCTGCGCCGGCGACCAGTTCGATCCCGAGGTCGTTGCGGCCTTTGCCGAGCTCGTGCGCTCGGGCGCGCTGGGCCTTGGGGTGCAGCACGCCTGAACGTCGCGGACATTCGTTCAGTATGGTACGACACGTACTGTTGCTGGAGGGAGACATGCGATGGACCACGGACGTTGGATCACCCGGCGCCGCCTGCTGCGCGACGCTGGCGCCGGGGCGGGAACGCTCGCGCTGGCCGGCGCGGGCGCGGCACACCATGCGACCGACGCGCGCGCGGCGACCCCCACCTCCTGGCAGGCCAGCGTCCGCGAGCTCGAACGGCGCGTCGAGTCCCGCTATGTGCAGAACGGCGACGTCCGCATCCACTACGCGGTCGCCGGCCGTGGCAGCGGGAAGCCGCTGCTGCTGTTCGTCCACGGCTTCCCCGGGTGGTGGTGGACCTGGCGCCACCTGATGGCCGCGCTCATGGACCGCTACACGGTCGCCGCGCTCGACATGCGCGGGTACCACCTCTCGGACAAGCCGGAGGGCGTCGAGCGCTACCGGATCGAGGAGCTCGTCGTCGACCTCGCGTATGTCATCGAGGACATCGGGCAGAAGCCCGCCACCGTCATCGGCCACGACTGGGGCGGCGGCGCCTGCTGGGGGCTGGCGTGGGGCGGGCCCGACGGCGCGGCTCAAGGCTACGTCGAGCGCCTCGTCACCCTGAATTGCCCGCACCCCTGGGGCCTCGAGCGCGAGCGTCACCAGAACCCCGCGCAGGCCGCGGCCGCGAGGTACGCGCAGGAGTTCCGCCGCCCCGACGCCGCCCAGCGTCCGCTCCCCGAGCAGATGGCGCGCAAGATGTACTACGTGCAGACGCGCGTGACGCCGCTCGCGCTCGCGCTGATCCTGTCCGTGCGGGAGCCGCTGGACCTCCCCCGGCACTACGAGGCGATGCGCCGCACCTCGATCCAGGCGGCACTGAACTACTACGGCGCGAACTGGCCGGCCGAGCCCTACCCGGCGCCGTCGACCGACTTCAAGGTCCGGTGCCCGACCCTGTGCATCTTCGGCGAGAAGGACGAGTTCCTGTTCGTGGACACGCTGGACGGCACCCACCGGTTCGTCGAGAACGACCTGTCGGTCGAGATCATCCAGCGGGCCGAGCACTTCGTGCACAACGACGCCCGCCACCAGGTCACCCGGATCCTCGGCGACTGGCTGGAGCGCACGGCATGAGGGGCCGGGTGGTGGGTCTCGCCCTGCTGCTGGCCGTCGGTGCCGCGGCCCCCGCCCACGCGGCGTGTACCCCGGTGCGCATGCCCGCGACCCTGGCCGAGCGCGATGCGCCGTCCGTGACGATCGCCGGAACGCTGTGTCGTCCTGCCGGTCGCACGCCGCGCGTCGTCCAGGTGCTCGTGCACGGATCGACGTACGACCGCCGCTACTGGGACTGGCCCGGTCACGACGGGCGGTACTCCTACGTCCGCGCGATGCAGCGCGCCGGGTACGCGACCCTGGCGATCGACCGGCTCGGGTCGGGCACCAGCGCGCACCCCGAGGCGGGCTTCGTCACCTACGCGAACAACGTCCGGACCCTCGGGCAGGTCGTCGACTGGGTGCAGCGCCGCCTGCCGCGCGCCCGGGTGGTCCTCGTCGGCCATTCCTACGGCACGCTGGTGAGCGCCGCCGTGGCGAACCGGCGGCGTGACATCGCGGCGGTGGTGGCCACCGGCGCGACGACCACCGCAGGCTCCGCGACGGCAGGCGGGATCACGCCGTGCCTCGTAGACGCACGGACAGACGCCGTGACGCGCGGGCTCCTTCCCCGGGGGAAGGCCGGGGCCGGCTACCTGACGACACGTGCGGGATGCCGTGCGGGCGTGTTCTTCGATGCCGCCTTCGCGGATGCGGCGGTCATCGCCGAGGATGAGGCGCGCAAGGGGACGCTCACGCCGGGTGAGGTGGTCGGCTCCCCGCTCTCCGGCACCGGGCGCTGGCCTGTCGGCCGCGTCCGGGCGCCGGTGCTGCTCGCCGTCGGCGACCGCGACGCGTTGTTCTGCGCGCCTGCGCCGGTCTGCGCGTCGTCCGCCGCGTTGCAGGCGTCGGAGCGCTCGCGCTGGCGTCGCGCGTCGCTCACGGCGCTCGTGCACGCGGGGTCGGGCCACAACCTGAACCTGCACCGGTCGGCGCCGGCCTTCTTCGACGAGGTGACACGCTGGCTGCGCGGCGCGCTCAGGACGGGTCGCGCCAAAGTCGGATAATGTACGTTATCCACACCGCGACGAGGGGGATCTCGTGCAGACAAGCAGGAAGGCGGCGCTCGGCGCCGTCGCACTCGCGGCCACGCTGGCCGCGGCGCCGGCGGCGCTCGGCGCCGCGCCGACCGCAACCGACGTCTCCGACAACTTCAACCGGTCGACCCTCGGCGGGAACTGGGCGACGGGCTCGTTGCCCGACGCACCGGGGGCGCCGGTCATCGCATCGAGCGCCCGGGTCGCGTTCCCGTCGACCGGCGTGTCGAGCGCGCACTGGGCGCCGCGCCAGTTCGGCGCCGGCCAGCAGGCGACCCTCACCAAGCGCAGCGGCGGCGTCGCGGGTGTGACCGCCTGCGTGCGCACGCCCGGGGCCTCGGCGTCCGGATACGCGCTGACCGGCAACGGCGCGGGCGCGCTGACGCTCAAGCGCTACAGCAACGGCTCGGTCACGACGCTGTACAGCGACCATGCAGCGGGCGGGACGTTCGTGTCCAACGACACGCTGGGCATCGTCGTGACCGGCACCGGCGTCGAGGCGTGGATCAAGAAGTCCGGGTCATCGGCCTGGCAGCTGGCACGGGCCGTCACCGACGCGGCAGCGGCCTCCTGCACGGGGGCGGTCGGCATCGTCGGGCAGACGCCGAGCGCCGATGACTTCACGGGCGGAGCCGTCGCCCCCACGACGACCGGCCCGGCCCCGGTGCCGGTGCAGACGGGCGACGACTTCGTCGATCGGCTCGGTATCAACGTGCACTTCGGCTGGACCAGCACGCCGTACTGCACCGCGCAGGCGGCGCTGATCGCACGGCTCACCGAGCTCGGGCTCCGCCACGTCCGCGACAGCGCGGAGAGCTACAGCAAGGCGGCGAACCCGGGCAACGGCTGCCCGAGCGCGCTCACCGTGCTCAAGTCGCTGCACGCGCAGCACGGCATCAGGACGCAGTTCACCGCGCACACCATGGTCGGCCAGTTCACGACGGTCGCCCAGGGGCTCGCCGCGGTGGACACCGCCGGCCCGGCCAACGACGTGCTCGACGCCGCGCAGGAGCTCCACGCCGCCGGCGCGCTGACCGCGGTCGAGGGGACCAACGAGCTGGACGGCAAGGACAAGACGATCACGATCAACGCGTTCGACCCGACGAACTGGAACAGCTACGTGTTCCCGTGGCGCGACAAGCTGCGCCCGTTTCAGGACGGGTTCGCACAGCGCACCCGCGCGCGGCTCCCCGGTGTGCCGGTCGTCTTCTCGTCCCTCGCCTACGGGCCGGGCAGGCGGTACGACCCGACGAACTCCTACAAGGCCTACGCCCGTCTGGGTGACCAGACGGCGGCGTTCGACATCGGCAACATGCACCCGTACTCGGGCATCGACCACCCCGAGTTCGACGTCGCGGACTGGTTCGCCGACGCGCGGGCGATCTCGCGCGACAAGCCGCTGCAGGCCAGCGAGATCGGCTACTACGACACGCCTCGCGGCGACGGCCGGTACATCTCGCAGCAGGCCGCCGCGCAGTACCTTCCGCGCCACATCCTCGAGATGGCTGCGCGGGGCGCCCAGCGGACGTTCATCTACGAGCTCGCCGACGGGCGGCTCGACGAGGTCGATAAGTACAGCTGGGGCCTCGTGACGCGGACGGGCGAGCCCAAGCCGGTGTTCCACGCCGTGCGCAGGCTGATCGCCGCGCTGCGTGACCCGCAGACGACGGGCACGGCGCCGACCACGGCGTCGCTCCAGGTCTCCGGGCCGGGCGTGCGGTCCCACGTCGTCGGCTGGCGTGACGGCCGGCTCGTGGTGGCCCTCTGGCAGCCGGCTCGCGTGTGGGACACGGCCAGCCGCACGGACGTGGTGCCAGCGTCCGTCCCGGCGAGCATCGCCGTCGGGCGGCGGTACGACGTGGAGACGCTGCCCATCTCCAGCGCCCCGCTGACCGGCCCGCTGGGCTGGACCAGCGCGGCGCAGGCGACGACGACGGCTCCGGTCTCGGTCCCCGTCGGCGGCGCGCCGGTCTTGGTGCGGCTCACGCCGCGCTAGCGACAGCTCCTCCCCCGAGGAGCCCGGTCGCCCCGCTCGGGACAGGGGCGGGGCGACCGACGTCGTTGCCGGCTACTTGATGCCCGGCGTGCGCTTGAGGATGCGCAGGCCGAGCGTCATGACCTTCGCCCACATGGCGGGGGTCATCGGCTTGACCGGTGCGATCGGCATCAGGCGCTGGACGGCGACGCCCTGCGACTCGGTGTACTTCTTGATGCCCTCGGCGCCATGGCGGCGGCCCAGGCCGGAGTCGCCCATGCCGCCCATGGGGGCGTCGGTCGAGCCCCACGTGGCGATGTAGCCCTCGTTGACGTTCACGGTGCCGGAGCGCAGGCGCGCGGCGATCTTCCGGCCGCGCGCGGTGTCCTTCGTCCACACGCTGGCGTTCAGGCCGTACTCGGTGTCGTTGGCGCGGGCGATCGCGTCGTCCTCGTCCGTGAACCGGCTGACCGCGACGACCGGGCCGAAGGTCTCCTCGCGGAAGCACGTCATGCCCTCGCTGATCCCGTCGAGCAGCGTCGGCTCATGGAAGTACGGGCCGATGTCCGGCCGCGCCTTGCCGCCGGCCAGCACCTTCGCGCCCTTCTTCACCGCGTCCTCGACGTGGGCGCGCACCGTGTCGAGCTGGCCCTGGGAGATCAGCGACCCCATGTCGGCCTTCCACGACAGGTCGGTGTTCAGCTTCATCTCGCCGATGCGCTGCGCGAGGCGGCGGGTGAACTCGTCGGCCACGCTCTCGTGGACGAGGAGGCGCTCGATCGAGATGCAGAGCTGACCGGCGTTGCCGAACATCGCGCGCTCGGCGCCGTCGACGGCCTTGCTGATGTTCGCGTCCTCGCAGACGATCATCGCGTTCTTGCCGCCGAGCTCCATCGAGCACGGGATGAGCTGCTCGCCGGCCTGCGACGCGACGGTGCGGCCCGTCGCGGTCGAGCCCGTGAACATGATGTAGTCGCTGCCCTCGATCATCGGCTTGCCCAGGCGCGCGCCCGAGCCGGTGACGACCTGGAACAGGTCGGCGGGCATCCCCGCCTCGCGCAGGAGCTCGACGCCCCACAGCGCGCAGAACGGCGTCTGCTGGTCGGGCTTCAGGACGACGGCGTTGCCGGCCATGAGCGCGGGCGTCGCGTCGCTGATCGCCAGCGTCAGCGGGTAGTTCCACGGCGCGATGATCGCGACGACGCCGATCGGGTGGTGGTGCTGCCAGGACTGGGTCAGGACGGGGATCGCGCCCTGGCGCTTCTGCGTGCGCAGGTGCGCTTCACCGGTGTTCGCGTAGTAGCGCGCGACGATCGCGGTGTCGATGACCTCCTCGAACGCCTGCGCGCGGGCCTTGCCGGCCTCGATCTGCAGCAGGTCGAGCGCCTCGGCCTGACGGTCGAGGACCAGGTCGTGGAAGCGCAGGAGGATGGCCTTGCGCTCGGCGAAGCTCGTCTGCGCCCAGCGGGCCTGGGCGACCCGCGCGCGCTCGAGCGCGGCGGTCAGGTCGGCTTCGTCGCACATCGGCACCGAGCCGATGGTCTGGCCCGTGAACGGGGCCTCGACCTCACGCATCTCACGCGGGCCCTCGGTGCGGACGATGCCGGCGAGCCGTTCGAGGCGCGCGGCGTCGATGAGCGTCGAGCCGGTGGACGGGCGCGGGGCCGTGGGGGCCTTCGCGGTGGGATGACCGTTGGTCGCGGCGGCGGCGCCGTTGGACGTGGCGGCGGTTGAGGACATGCAGGTGCCTCCGGGAGTCTGGGGGGCCAAGGGTATCGGCCCACCCCAGCCCGTCCATCTCCTCAGTCGTCGAGCGTCTCGTCTTGCAGGTCGATGAGCGCGCGGTGCAGCGCGGTGCCGAAGCGCAGGACCCGCTCGGCCTCGGGCAGGTTCCCGGCCGCGCGCACCCCCGCGAGGTAGTGCTCGAGCAGTTCGAGCTGCTCGGCGTGCCAGGCGCGCTTGCGCTCGGCCAGCGGCGCGGGGTCGGCGCCGAAGAACACCTTGAGCATGCTCTCGTCGTGCATCGCCGGCGGAGCGGCGTTCGCATCGGCGAGCCACGCGTCGAGGGCCGCGCGGCCACGCTTGGTGACGGTGTACTCCTTGCGGCGGCGCCCGCCCTCCTCCTGCTCTTCGTGCAGGTAGCCGCCGCCGGCCAGCCGTGCCGGCTCGGCGTAGAGGGTGGTGTGCGGCGTCGGCCAGAAGTTCGCGACCGTCAGCTCGACGGCCCGCTTCAGGTCGTACGGGGTGGCGGTGCCGAGCTGCGCGACGAGGCCGAGCACGACGTACGACGTGCTCGTCAGCTTGATGTCCTGAACCCCCTCAGCCACCGGCACATCCTGCTCTATTCGCCGGACCGCCGTCGTGCGGCTCAGTGCTCGAGCTGATGGCGCAGCCGGTCGCGCAGCTCGGCGAAACGCCAGGTCTCGTAGGCGATGAGCAGCCAGAGCAGGGCGACGATGACGCCGACGATCGCCAGCGCGGCGACGTCGCGGGTCAGCGGGATGAGCGCGAGGAGCACGACGGCGATGACGAGCCGCTGGACGCTGAACCGGTGCACGTTGCGCCAGCGGAACGCCACATGGCCGAGCAGGTACAGCGCGGGGCCCCCGAGCAGCGCGACCGCCGGGACGAGCTTCAGCGGGTCTTCCACGTGTTCGATGGTCTTCTTCAGGCCGAGCGCGCACAGGACGATGCCGATCATCATCGGCAGGTGCAGATAGGAGTACGAGTCACGTGCGATCCCGTTCTGCTCGCGTCCCTTCTCGGCCGTGGCCAGCCGCCGTTCGGCGACGAGCGCGACGACGTCGAAGTACAGCCACCACAGCGCCGAGGCGATCGCGATGCCGCCGAGCGCGGCAAGGACCTCGCCCGTGCCGAGGTCGATCCCCTCCGCCCCCACGCCGATGGCGACGATCGACTCGCCCAGCGCGATGATGAGGATCAGGCCATGACGTTCGGCGTAGTGCCCTGGCGCGATCGTCCAGCCGTCCTGTCCGGCGACCAGCGGGCCGCCGTAGTCGATGAGCAGGGCGAGCGCCCAGACGGCGCCCTGCACCTCGGCGTCGAGGAACGACGCGCCGACGATGAGGCCCACGCCGACCGCGGTGCTCACCGCGAGTCCGACGACGGACGAGCGCAGCTTCGGATCGTCACGACTGGCAAGCCAGAACAGCCAGATGTGGGCGAAGCGGACGCCTCCGTAGGCGCAGGCGAAGAGCAGCGCCCGGTCGTCGAAGGCCGCGGGGACGCAGAGCGCGACGATGATCAGCGCGCCCATCGCGGAGAACATCGCGAACCGGACCGCGCCCTCCTCGGGGTCGACGACGCTGGTCAGCCAGGCGTACCCGACCCACGTCCACCACAGCAGGGCCATGATGAGGACGCCCTTGGCGAAGCCCTCCCACGTCGGCTGGGAGGCCAGCAGCGCCGTGACCTGCGTGATCGCCAGGACGAAGACGAGGTCGACGAACAGCTCGAGGGGCTTGACGCGCGCCTCGTCGTCACGGCGGACGGGGCCCAGGCGGCGGGCGGTGGCGGTGCTCACGGCGCGGGATTCTGTCAGCGGTCGGACTCGGTCTGCACGCCAAGTCCGTTCAGCGTCATCGCGAGGCCCTCGTACGCGCCGACGAGCATGAGGACCTCGATCAGATCGCGCTCGTCGAGGTGCGCGCGGAGGTCGTTCCAGGTCTCGTCGCTCAGCGCATGGGCGGCGTGCAGCTCGTCGGCGCAGCGCAGCAGCGCTTCCTGTCGCGGCGTCCACCCGCCGGCGAGTGGCCCTTCCACCACTGCGGCGATGCGGTCGGCCGGCAGGCCGCAGTTGAGGCCGAGCAGCACGTGCTGGTGCCACTCGTAGGCCGACCCCGTGTTCGCCGCGACGCGGAGGATGATGAGCTCGGTGTCGACCCGCGGGAGCCTGCCGCCGGGCATGAGCGCGCCGGCGAAGATCAGCCAGCGGCGAAACAGCCACCGGTGCCGGCCGAGGGTCGTGAAGATGTTGATCGGCCCCGTCCCGGCGATGCGGCCGGCGATGGCGGCGATGATCCAGTTCAGGACGCCCGTGTCGGCGCGCCGTCCCGGCAGGATGCGCGCCTCCGAAGGTCCACGGGGCGGAACGAGGGCGCGCAGATCAGGCAGAGTCGGCTCCATAATAATGACCATTATCTCTACATGGTCGACATGTCAATGACGTACCGGAAATCCAGCTGCCCGGCGGCCATCTTCTCGTAGGCCGCGTTGATGCCCTCGGCGGGGATCGTCTCGATGTCCGCCGTGATCTGCCGCTCGGCGCAGAAGTCGAGGAGCTCCTGGGTCTCGGGCAGTCCGCCGATCGGTGAGCCGGTCACGCTGCGCCGCCGCGCGAGCAGCAGGCGGGCGTCGACGCCCTCGGTGATCGGCTCGACCGCGCCGACGATCACCAGTGTCCCGTCGAGACGCAGCAGCTTGACGTAGGGGTCCAGCCCATGGGTCACGGGGATCGTGTCGATGATGAGGTCGAGCGACTCGCGCACGCGGCGCAGGTCGTCGCGCTCGGTTGAGACGACGACGTCGTGCGCGCCGGCCGCCCGCGCACGTTCGGCCTTCGCCGGGCTGCGTGTGATCGCGGTGACCTCGGCGCCCAGTGCGGAGGCGAGCTTGATCGCCATGAGGCCGAGCCCGCCGAATCCGGCGACCCCGACGCGCGTCCCCGGGCCGGCCTCGTAGTGGCGCAGTGGCGACCACGTCGTGATGCCGGCGCACAGGATCGGCGCTGCGGCTGCCGGGTCGAGCCCGTCGGGGATGCGCAGGACGAACCGGTCCTGCACGACGATCGCGTTCGAGTACCCCCCGAACGTCGCGTGATCGAAGTCCGCGTCCGGCGAGTTGTAGGTCATGACCCCGCCGCGGCAGAACTGCTCGAGGCCGCGCCGGCAGGCGTCGCATTCCCGGCACGAATCCACGAGGCACCCGACGCCGACGGTGTCGCCGGGCGCGAACGTCGTGACGCCGGGGCCGACCTCCCGGACGGTGCCGATGATCTCGTGGCCGGGGACGCACGGGTACATCGTGCCGTGCCATTCGTTGCGTGCCGTGTGCAGATCCGAGTGGCAGATCCCGCACCAGTCGATGTCGATCACGACGTCGCCCTGACGCGGCGCGCGCCGCTCGAAGTCGATCGGTGCGAGCGGGGCGTCGGCCGCCTGAGCGGCCCAGCCCCGGGCGGGGAGCGGGGGAAGCGTGGCCATGGGCTGCACGCTACTCCGGTGCGAAGGCAAGCAGCTCGAGCATCTCGTAGACGGTGGGGGACAGATCGGGCAACGACGCGGTGCCGTGCTCGAGGATGTGGGCGAGCACCAGCTCGCCGACACCGCCGACGAACATGAGGAGCACCTCCTCACCGGGCACGCGAATCGTGGGGTCGACCTCCGCGGCCGCCGTCATCAGCCGGTGGATCGAGCGCGCGAACTCGCGGTTGATCGCGCGCTGGCGCTCGAGCGCGCGATGCCCCGCCGCGGGTCCCTCGACGACGCGCAGGCGGGTGAACAGCGGGATCGCGGCGATCTGCTCGAGGAACCCGCGGATCGCCTCGTCGGCCTGTCGGCGGGGGTCCTCCGGGTGCGGGGCGTCGTGGATCACGCCGACCACGATCCCGTCGAGCAGCGAGAACGTGGCGAAGAACGCCGACTCCTTGTCACCGAACAGGGCGTAGAACGTCTTGCTGGACACGCCGGCGCGCTCGATGATCGCCTTCGACGACGCCGCGGCGTAGCCCAGCTCGTTGACGACCTCGGCTGTCGCGACGATGATCCGCGCGCGCTGCGCCGTCTCCACCTGCGACCGCGTCAGGTTGTGCCGGTGACGCGGCAGCGGGGTTCGCTCCTCGGTGGCGGTCAGCCGGAAGACCTCCTCGATGAGGGGCCCGTCGATCTCGTACTCGTGCTCGTGCGCCACCGCCCGATCGTACGCACGTCCAAGGCGGCGGGCGCGGCTCAGGTGTCGACGGTCGGCCCGGCGGCCGGGCTGTCCTCGACACGCAGCCAGTCGGTGATCCTGCCGTCACGCACGCGGATGGCGACCCGCGCGATCGCGCCCCGGCCGTCGCCGCAGTCGGTGCCCCCGCGCCGGGCGGTGAGACGGAACGTGGCGATGACGAACCCGTCGTCGTCGTCCTGCGTGCCCTCGAGCCGCGCGCCGCACGGCAGGGCGGCGTTGAAGGACCGGACGGCGGCCCGGCTCGTGAGCCGCTCGGGCGGCCCGCCGTTGGCCACGCGGCTGGGGACGGCGAACTGCTCGGCCGCGGCGTCGACGTCGCCGGCGCGCAGGGTGTCAGCCCAGGTCCGGATGACGTCTTCGGGCTGCTGCTCGCTGCCGCCGCAGCCGGCGAGCGTTCCGACCAGCAGCACGAGCAGGAGGCGTGCGCCCATGTCAGGTACTACGGGTGCCGGGCCCTCGCGGGTTCGACGACGGCGCCGCGGGCGCGATCGCATGCACTTCGAGGTCCCGCGGCGCGCCCTTGGCACGGAACCGCCGCCGCCGCTTCACCCTGAGCCCCGCGGTGTCGAGCGCGGCCAGGGCCCGGTCGGAGACGAGGACCTCCCCGCCCTTCGCGGCGTCGGTCACGCGCGCGGCGACGTTCACGTCGACGCCGAGGTAGTCCCGGCCGACCCGCCGCGGCCGCCCGACGTGCACCCCCACCCGCAGCTGGGCGGCATGCCCGTCGACCACGACGCCGGCGAGCCGGCGCTGGATCTCCAGCGCGGCGTCGACGGCGTGCTGCGCATCGGGGAAGACCGCCATGTGGCCGTCGCCCAGGCGCTTGACGACCCGGCCGCGGCTCTCGATCGCCGGCTCGACGACCGAGGCGACCTCTCGCAGCAGCTCGAGCGCACGCTCGTCGCCCGCGTCCAGCGCCCACGACGAGAACCCGACGAGGTCGGTGAAGGCGATCGCGATCTCGTCGGTGCCGGCGCCTCGGCCGATCGACTCGGCGAGCGCCTGCCAGACCTGCAGCGCGCCCAGGCCCAGTTCCCGCGCCGCGCTCGGCTGTTCGGCCCCGAGCTCTGCGAGGTGGCGGGCGAGGACGAGCGACGGCCGGTCCTCCGCCGCGGTCGAGAGCGCGTCGCCGAACTTCGGGTCGCCCGGCAGCGCGGCGCGGGTCGCCCGCGTGGCCTGCACCACGGCGGGGTGCGCGTCGAACCGGCGTGAGGCCAGGCGGACGCGGTCGAGCCGGCGCGCCTTCGGAGTGTCGTCCGCGCTCGGCTCGAGGTCCATGCGCGCGGACGCTACCCGCTCGGCAGCGGCTGCAGCCGCGTCTTCTCCACGCGCGCGAGCTTGCGCCGCAGCCGGGTGTACGCCCGCTGCTGCGCGGGCGTGCGCTTGTGGCCCTCGTGTGCGAGGTTCACCCGCTCGTACGGGTCAGTCGCGAGGTGGTAGAGCTCCCACTGGTCGGGTTCCTTGCCCGCGATGTCGTAGTAGCGCGCGATCTTCCAGTTGCGCTCGCGGATGCTCACGATGTGGTTCGGCGGCTTGGGGTAGGGGCCCTTCGGCTGTCCCGACTGGTAGTCGTCGTACGTGAAGACCGTGTAGTCCTGCACGCCCTTCGACGAGCGGCCGAGGACGATGTCGCTGTAGTCCTTCCCCGCCCAGCCCGCACGCGCGGTGGATGGCGCGTCGACCAGGCTCGCCAGCGTGGGCAGGAAGTCGACATGCGACACGAGCGCCTGGCTGCTTCTCGCGCGCGGGAACAGACGCGGGTTGGAGTAGACGAGCGGGATGTGCGTCGCCTCCTCGTAGACGTTGAAGTTCTTCTGGCGCATCCCGCCGTGCGCGGTCCCCATCTCGCCGTGGTCGGCGGTCGCGATGACGAGGGTGTCGTTCGTCAGGCCGTTGCGGTCGAGCGCGTCGAGCAGCTGCACGAGGAACGCGTCCGACGACGCCATGAGGTTGCCGTAGAAGTTCAGGTAGTTGCGCTTCATCTGCCGGGTCGGGATCGGCCCGGACAGGTTGAAGATCTTCAGGAACTCGGCCTGCACCGACGGCTTCGTGGAGAGGTCCTCGTCCACCGTGCCCGGGGGCTCGATCTCGCCTTCCAGCCACGTGGAGTCGTACCCGCCGCTCGTGTAGGTCTTCGGGTAGAGCAGGACGTCGTGCGGGTTGACGAGCGACACGACCATGAAGAACGGCTGGTTCTGCGCCGCCACCGAGTCCAGGTACTGCAGCGCGCCCTCGGTCCCCGCGTCGGGCGTGCCTTGCGAAGTGATGAAGCGGCCGTCGTTGTCGTACAGGCCGCCGCCCTCCTCGGGGATCGACTGGTTGCCGCCCGCGTCCGGCGGGTTCCAGCGGGTGAAGCCGTACTGGTTGACGTCCTGGGGGACCCACGTCGAGCCGTTCGCGGGCTTGTTGCAGTGGAACTTGCCCTTGTAGACCGGCGTGTACCCGGCGGCGGCGACGACCGACGCGGGGTTCTTGAACGTCGTCGCCAGCTCGACCTGCGGGTACTGCGACGACGGCATGCTCGTCTCCAGCGTGTACTTCACGCCGTGCTGCGCCGGGAAGTAGCCGGACATCAGCGTCGACCGCGCGGGCGAGCACATGCACGCGTTCGTGAACGCGTTCTCGAACGTGAGGCCACGGTTCGTCAGCCGCGTCAGGCCCGGCAGGTTGCGCTTGGCCCAGCCGCGCGGGAAGTGCTGCAGCGAGCGCTGCTGGTCGGTGAGGAACAGCAGGATGTTCATGCCGGCCACGCGCTTGGCGGGCGCGCGCCCCCGCGACCGTGCCCCGGCGCTCGCCGCAGGCCCGCCGAGGATGATCCCCGTGCCCGCCGCGGCGGCGCGCTTGAGGAGGTCGGCGCGGGTGATGCCCCGCCGGTCGGAGTCGGGCGTCTCGGTCACTCTTGGGTCCTCGTGGTGGTGGTCCGCGCAAAGACGGTCAGCGCGTTGCTCTTGAAGGCTGCGGCGTACACGTGCCGGCCGTCCGGGCTGACCGCGATCGAGCTCACGCCCGAGAGCGCCCGCCCCGTCGCGCAGTCCGGTTCGTCCTTGCCGGTGACGCACCCGAGCCGTCCGGACTGCTGCTTCAAGGCACCTGAGCCAGAGCGGACGAAGGTCGCGATCGTGCCGGAGTTGTAGGCCGCGGCGTACACGCTCGCCCCGTCGGGGGACACGGCGATGCCTTCGGGGGCGGACAGGGACCGCGCGAGCGAGCAGCCGACGGCGAGCAGGTAGATGGCGCAGGCCGAGGTTCCCTCCTGCTGGGCGAGCAGCCCGGTGCCGGCGGTGCGGGTGAACGACGTCACGCTGTTGCTCATCAGCGAGGTGGCGTACACGTCGTCGCCGGCCGGACTGACGGCGAGGGCGTTCGCGCCGGCGAGGGTCACGCCGACCGTACAGCCGGTGGTCGCGGCGTTGGCGACGCAGCCGGTGCCGTCGGTGGCCTGGGTGAGCGCGCCGGTCGACGCGTCCCGGGCCAGGGTGAGGATCGCGTTGCCCACAGCCGTCGCGACGTAGACCGAGGCGCCGTCGGCGCTGACCGCCAGGCCCTCGGGCGCGCCGAGCGCGATCCCGGAGGCGCAGCCGGCGGTGGCAGCGGCGATGCACCCGGTTGCATCTCCAGGCTGCGTGAGCGCGCCGGTCGAGCCGTCGCGCGTGAACGTGACGACGGCGTTGCCGAAGAACGACCCGGCGTAGACGTTCCTGCCGTCGGGGCTGACCGCGACGACGTCCGGTCCGTCGAGCGCACGACCCGCCGCGCAGCCGGGGGCCGCGGCGACGCCGGAGATGCAGCCGGCCGCACCGGCGAGCTGGGTGAGCGCCCCGGTCGACCCGTTGCGGCGCAGGACGCTGATGTCGTCGCTGGTGCGCGACGTGACGTACACGTTGCGGCCGTCAGGGCTCACGGCGACCGAGTTGGGGCCGTTCAGTCCGCGCCCCGAGGCGCAGCCCCTGGCGCCCTTCGCCGCGATGCACCCGGCGGCGCCGGAGGCCTGGGTGAGCGTCCCGGTCCGGCTGTTGCGGCGCAGGATCGCGACCGCGTCGCTCGTCGAGGACGCGACGTAGACGTGTCTGCCGTCGGGGCTGATCGCCACGGCGCGCGAACCCAGGAACGGGCCGGGGCCGAGCAGCGCCCGGGTGGGCGCGCAGTCGTCGCGGGTCGAGGAGCGGTCCACGAGGCACCCGCCGGTGCCGCTGAGCTGGGTGATCGCACCGAGGGTCTGCGAGGAGCTCTGTGCCTGGGCCACGCTCGGGGCGAGCACGATCATCAACGCGGCGAGCGTCGAGGTCATGGCTGCGGGGTGGGGGGAGAGCCGACGCATGGTCCGAAGCTCAGACAGCCGCGGAGTGGTGACGCTACTCCGATCGCCGGGCCCGCACGCCGCATGGCCACGCCCCGGAGGTCCCGGTCGCACGCCGCGTATAGCGGCGATACACTCGGGGATGTGTCAATCCCCCAGTCCCCGGCCACCGACGTTGCCCGAACGCGTGACCGGCTGCTGTCGGCTGCCGCCGAGCTCCTGGAGGAGGCAGCAGGGGAAGACGTCTCGACCCGGGCGATCTGCGATCGGGCCGGGGTGCGTTCGCCGACGCTCTACCACCACTTCGGCAGCAAGGAGCAGCTGCTCGACGCGGTCGTGAGCCACGGGCTGCGTGAGTTCCTGGACTCCGTGGACGAGCCGCCGGCCGACGACCCGGTCGCGCACGTCCGCGAGGCCTGGGACCTGCACGTCCGGTTCGGCCTGGAGAACCCGAGCTTCTACGCGTTGGTGTACGGACGCACGAGGCCCGGAAGGCCCTGCGCCGTGGTCGCCGATCTGCGGGCGATGGTGCTGCAGGCGCTCGAGCCCGCCGCGCGGCACGGACGGCTCCGCGTGACGCCGGAGGACGCGGCGGCCCAGATCGTCGCGGCCAGCAGCGGCGTTGTCCTGGCCCTCATCGCGCAGCCGCCGGACGATCGCGACCTCGCGCTCTCGGCGCAGGTCCGTGACGCGATCCTCGAGTCCGTGACCACGAGTCCGAGTGGCCGGCGTTCGTCCCAGCGCGCGCCGACCACGGCGACGGCGGCCGTCGGGCTCGCCGCAGCGCTGTCGGAGACCCCCGAGGGCTTCAGCGACGCGGAGGCCGCGCTGCTGCGCGACTGGCTGCAGCGGCTCGCGGGTGCGAGCTAGAGGCAAACCGCCTCATCGCCTCCTTATATCAGCGATATAGAGCCGGCTATGCTGGCGCTATAGGAGCGTTCAGCACGACGTTGATGACCTCCGAGTTCTCGTCACCGGAGGGACGAAGGGGACGGGCGCGGAGACCGTCGCCCGCCTGCGGGCAGCCGGAACGACTGTCATCACGACCGCGAGGTCCCTGCCGGCCTACGCGGCCGCCAAGGTCGCACTCCACACCGAAGGCATGGGGCCAGGGGTCCCGAGGAGGACACATGGCACATGAAGATCGCGACCGGCTCGACGGCCGCCGCGCGCTGGTCACCGGCGGATCCAAGGGCACGGGCAAAGCGGTGGTCGAACGGCTCAGGGAACTCGGCGCCGATGTCTTCGCGACGGCGAGGACCATGCCTGAGGGCTACGCGTCCCCGGACCGGTTCGTCGAGGCCGACACGGCGACCGCCGAAGGCTCGCAGGTCGTGGCCGACCGTCTGATGGAGGCAGGAGGCGTGGACATCCTCGTCCACGTCGTCGGCGGGGCGTCCACCCCGCCCGGCGGCTTCGCGGTGATCACCGATGAGCAGTGGATGGCGGAGCTGCAGCTCAACCTGCTCGGCGCTGTGAGGCTTGACCGGGCGCTCCTGCCGTCGATGCTCCAGTCGGGCTCGGGGGTCGTGCTGCACATCACCTCCATCCAGAACCAGCTGCCGCTGTTCGACGCGACGCTGGCGTACGCCGCCGCCAAGGCCGCGCTCCGCACCTACAGCAAGGGCTTGGCGAAGGAGCTGGCGCCGCGCGGTGTGCGCGTCAACGCGATCAGCCCGGGCGGGATCGAGACGGAGGCCTACGAGAGCTTTGTCGACCTGCTCGCCGAGGGCAACGGTGTGAGCCGCGAGGCGGCGAGGGACCAGATCCACGACTCGCTCGGCGGCGTGCCGCTCGGCCGGTTCGCGAGGCCGGAGGAGATCGCGGACCTCGTCGGGTTCGTCGTGTCCGACCGGGCCTCGTCGATCGTGGGCGCCGAGTACGTGATCGACGGCGGAACGGTCCCGACGATCTGAGCACGACCGCCGCTCCAGCCGGCGAGCGGAGCGCGCGCCCCCATCCCCTTGACCCCACGCGCATGTGCGTGTCTCAGTACCGACCCAGAGAGAGCAACCATGACTGTCACGAACCTGCCGCAGGCCATCGAGACGTTCATCGCGACCAACAACGCCCACGACGCCGACGCGCTGCTCGCGGTGTTCGCGCCCGGGGCAACCGTCGCCGATGACGGAAAGACCCACAGCACCGAGGACGACATCCGCGCGTGGATCAAGAGTCACCTGATCGACCCGAACATCGTCATCACGCCGAAGTCGTACGCGGCCGGTCGCCTCGTGGCGTCCAGCGACGGTGACTTCCCGGGTGGCCCGCTCGACTTCGCGTTTGACTTCGAGACCGAGGGCGACGCCATCACCAGCCTCTCGATCGAACCTGTGTGACCGCCGGCCACCTGCAGGGCATCGCTCACGCCTGAAACAAGAAGGGCCCGCGAGAGCGGGCCCTTCCTGTGAGTGGAGCTAGCCGGGCTCGAACCGGCGACCTCCTGGGTGCGATCCAGGCGCTCTCCCAGCTGAGCTAGAGCCCCACGAAGCGACCAGTGTACCGCGCCCGCTGCGCCAGGACGGCTGGCCGCAGGGGTACTCTGGGATCCGGGTTCTCTGTGAGCTTTCGTCAGCGTCTCACCGGCTTCTTCGTCGCGATCGTCATCCTGCCGATGGCGATCGTCGGCTTCGTGCTGTTCCAGCTCATCGAGGACAACGAGACCGGGAAGGCCGATGCGAGCCTCGCCGCGCAGCAGGAGGTCGAGATCAACCTCTTCCGCGCGGCGCGCGACCGGGCCCAGACGGCGGCGACGCAGATCGCGGCCGACCGCCAGCTCGCCACCGCCCTGCAGGAGGATGACGCGGACGCCGCGCGCGACCGCGCGTTCGAGCTGCTGGACAGCCGGCGCGCGCGCCGGATCGTCATCGAACGCGATGGCGGGGCGTACGTCGACGTCGGCAGCCGGACGGCCACCGCCCCCGCCGCGGCGCGGCTGATGACCGCCGACAACCAGCCGGCCGGCGAGCTGCAGGTGTCCGTCGAGGAGGCTGCGGAGTTCGCGGGAGAGGCCGCGGGCCTCGTCGACGGCGAGGTCGTCGTCCTCTCCGACCGGGCGGTGCTGGGCGCCTCCATTCCCGGGGCGGCGCGGACCGACCTGCCCGACGAGGGCGAGGTGACGATCGGCCCGGAGGACTACCGGGCCGCGTCCTTCGGGGCCGCAGGGTTTCTCGGCGAGCGCACCCGCGTCGTGACGCTCGCGGCGACCGGTGCGACCGCGGACGACATCACGCGCAGCAGGCTGCTCGCGGCCATGCTCCTCGGGGGGTTCTTCATCCTGGCGTTCGTCTTCGCGCTTGTGGTGTCCCGTTCGCTGCAGCAGCAGATCGGCGGCGTGCTGTCGGCGGCTCGGCGCCTCGGCGGCGGGGATCTCGACGCCCGCGTGCCGACGGTCGGCAACGACGAGTTCGCCGAACTCGGCCACGAGTTCAACAAGATGGCCGAGCAGCTCCAGGTGCGGCTCGCCGAGCTCCAGCGTGAGCGCGAGCGGGTGCAAAGCTCCATGCGGCGGCTCGGGCAGGCCGTCGGCTCGAACCTCGACGCGGAGGCCCTGCTCCAGCTCGTCGTCGAGACCGCGGTCGAGGGTGTCGACGCCGACGCCGGGCGCGTGATCGTGCGCGACAGCGACGGCGAGCTGCACGAGGCCGCGCGCGTGGGGCTCGGCGACGGGCTGGGCGACACCGTGCGTCAGGCCGAGAGCCGCGCCCTGCAGGCCGGGCGGCCGCAGACGGTGGCCGCGCCCGGATCGGTCGCCCTCGCGCACCCGCTACGGGTGCATGAGACCGACGGCCAGGTCTCCGACGTCGCCGGCGTCGTGTCGGTCGGACGCGCCGGCCGGCCGTTCAGCCTTGCCGAGACCGAGCTGTTCCACTACCTCGCCGCGCAGGCGGCGGTGTCCGTGGAGAACGTCGGGCGCCACGAGGCGGTCGCCCGGCAGTCGGTCACCGACCCGCTGACGCGCCTGGCCAATCGCCGTCGCTTCGACGAGGCGCTCGCGGCCGAGGTGGAGCGCGCGATACGGCTGGGGCAGCCGCTGGGGCTCGTGCTGCTGGACCTGGACGACTTCAAGGCCGTCAACGACGAGTACGGCCACCAGCAGGGCGATGTCGTGCTCCGTGAGGTCGCGCGCGCCGTGCGGCGTGCCTGCCGCGACATCGACATCCCCGCCCGCTACGGCGGCGAGGAGCTTGCGGTGATCCTCCCGGGCGCCGATCTCGACGGGGCGTACGAGCTGGCCGAGCGCGTGCGCCGTGGCGTCGAGGCGCTGCGCGTCCCGCGCCTGGAGGGCGAGGGCGCGCTGCGGGTGACGACGAGCCTCGGCGTGTCCGCGGTGCCCTCCACGGCGGAGGACGGCGGGTCGCTCGTCGCCGGCGCGGATGCCGCGCTGTACCGGGCCAAGCGAGACGGCAAGAACCGGACGGCGCGGGCCGTCGTCGCGGGCGCGGTGCCCGCCGAGTAGGCTTTAGCCGTTCCAATGGGCCTGCTCGACGACGCCATCCGAGAGCACCTCGAGCTCAAGCGCAAGCACGGCGGGGACCCGTCCGAGATTCAGCGCTTGGAGCAGGAGGCTCTCGGCCCCGTCCGCCGGACGGGGGATCACGCCGAAGACCCCGAGGCGGCTGTGCCCGCGGCGGCCGACCCGCCGATCGCCGAGCCGGAGCCCGCGCCGGAACCGCTCCTGCCGCCCGAACCCGAGCCGGTCGCTGAGGCGGACGTCCCCGCGGAGGAGCCGGAGGCTGTTCCGGAGCCGGAGGCCCTTCCCGAGCCCGAGCCCGCGCCGGAACCGCTCCTGCCGCCTGAG
Organism: Actinomycetota bacterium; assembly: GCA_005788585.1. The sequence goes on from SYBY01000036.1 coordinate 31,571, forward strand.
CCGGAACCGGTCGCGGAGGTGCCGCTCGATGAGCCCCTGCCCGACCACCTGGCGCAGCCCACGGTCGAGTTCTCGGTCGAGGAGCACCTCGCCGAGACGGAGGTCGCGCCGGATCCCGATGTCGTGGCCCCGGATGACGAGGCCGAGGACGTCCTGGAGGAGACCCCGGACTTCCTCCAGGAGACCCCGGAGCACGACCGGCTGTGGTTCGAGCAGAAGCCGCCTCGCGACTTCGACTTCGACGGATGACCCCCTCCGCGGCGTTCTGAACGTGCGCCGCGCGGTTACCTGGCTGGACGTCTTCACGTCGCGGCCCCTGACGGGCAACGGTCTCGCGGTCATCCACGACGCCGACGAGCTCACCGACGCGTTCATGCTCGCGCTCGCCCGCGAGACGCGGCTCTCCGAGACGACGTTCATCCAGCGGGCGACGGTCGAGGGCGCCGACTACCGCAACCGGATCTTCTCCCCGCCCGGGGAGATGCCGTTCGCCGGCCATCCGTCGCTCGGCACCGCAGTCGCGCATGCCCGGAAGTCGGGCGTGCGCGCGGCCCGCTACGTCCAGCAGACCCGCGCGGGCCTGCAGCCCGTCGAGGTCGAACTCAGCGGCGTCACCGCCCGCGCGACCATGCTGCAGGGACCGGTCCACTACGGCGCGACGCCTGACCCTGAACGTGTTGCAGGCGCACTCGGCCTCACGGCGGCAGACTTCGTGGCCGAGTTGCCGCCGCAGGTGGCCTCGACCGGTGCGCCGCACCTCCTGGTGCTCGTGCGCGGCGGGAAGCTGCTGCCGCGCTTGAAGCTCCAGGCCGGGGCACTCGGTGGACTGCTCGACGAGCTCGGGGCGATCGTCGCGTACGTCGCCGCCGTCGGGGACGCCGGGCGGGTCAAGGCCCGGTCGTTCTACCTCGACCGGGGTCTCGTGGTCGAAGATCCTGCGACCGGCTCGGCCGCCGGCCCGCTCGTCGCGCTGCTGCATCGCTCGGGTGTGGCGTCGAGGATCGAGATCGACCAGGGCGTGGAGATGGCCCGTCCGTCGCGGCTATTCGCGGAGATGGCGGGCGACCTCGTCCGGGTGGGCGGGGACGTGGTCGTGGTCGCCGACGCGACCCTCGTCGTCTGACGCCCGCCCGGCGGGCGCTCCGGCCGTTTCGTGGACGTGTGTACGAACCGATCGCGGGCACCCTTGGGTCGCCGTGCGCACCGCCCGATAGGCACCTCGGACAGGGTTCGCATCACGGCCGCTGGGGATCGGCCGGATGCGACGGACTTGCCTCGGAGGGCAAGGACGCAACGGGGGCGCCTCTTCGGAGGCGCCCTCGCCATTTCCGGGGAGGGCTCCGGCCGAGGCTCGACGCGATGTCGAAACGCCGGCGCGCCGGGTGGACCGTCCGGACCTATCGCCGTCGGGTGGGCGCGAGACAATGCCTGACCGGATGGCGATGGAGAGCAACGGCACCGCGGCGCCCAGGGTGGCGCTCGTCCTGCCGGGAGGAGGAGCACGCGGCGCCTACGAGGCGGGCGCGCTGTCCGTGCTGCTTCCGGCGCTCGAGGCGCGCGGCGAGAAGGTGTCGGTCATCTGCGGGACGAGTGTCGGGGCCATCAACGCCGCAGCTGCCGCGTCGGTGGTGCACCGGCCGATGGACGAGCAGGTCGACCATTCGCTCGAGCACTGGCGCAGCCTGCGCAAGACCGATGTGATCAGCCCGGTGCTCGGCCCCGGCCTGGCCGTGTCCGCCGCGCGCGGCGTGGCCGAGGCGCTCGGGGTGCCCGGGGTGCGCCTGGCGTCCCTGCTCGATCCGCGCCCGATGGCGTCGAGCCTGGAGAAGTGGATCGACTGGATGGCGCTGCACCGCAACGTCCGCAACGGCACGCTCGACGCGGTGTGCGTGGTTGCGACGTCCCTGTCGACCGGCCGTCCCACGGCGTTCGTCGAGCGGCGCGGCCCGGCGCCGCGCAACAAGAGCACGGACGGCATCCGCTTCCAGAAGGTGACGCTGTCAGGGCAGCACGTCCGCGCGTCCGCGGCCATGCCGCTGCTGTTTCCGCCTGTGGAGGTCACGCGTCCGGCGCGTGCCGCCGGCCACTACATCGACGGGGCCACGCGCCTGAACACACCGCTGGCTCCGGCCCTCGCACTGGGCGCCGACCGCGTGATCGTCATCGGGTTCAAGCCCTTCGCCACCCCGCCGGAGGAGGAGCTCGCGCGGCGTCCCCGCATGACGGACGTCCTCGCGAACGTGCTCGACGGCCTGATGGTCGACCAGATCGCCGACGACCTGCACCAGCTCGCGGCGATCAACTCGTTCTTCGCCGACAGCATCGGCGGGATCTCCTCGTCGGCGCGGGCCTACCGCAACGCCCGGGGCCGGCCGTCGTACCGCAAGATCTCCTACGCGCTCGTCGCGCCCGAGACACGCACGACGCTCGCCGATGTCGCCGAGCGCATCCTCGACGAGAAGTACGGCGGCCTGCGCGCGCTCCGCGACCCGGACTTCCCGCTGCTCTCCCGGCTGCTGGACGGTGGCCGCCGCGGCGAGCTCATGAGCTTCGTGCTGTTCGACCCGGACTTCGCCGCGGCGCTCATCGAGATCGGCCAGGCCGACGCGCAGCGCTGGCTCGACCGTCATCCGCGGTTCTGGTGCTCGGACGCCGCGCACGACCTCGACTTCGACGACGCGGGGACGGAGATGCTCCGCGAGGAGCACGCGATCGACGAGTGGCGCGAGCTGCGGCGCCGCTGACGCGCCTCAGTCGCCGAGGAGGATCCGCTCGAGGACCGGCCGGGCGTCGGGCCACGGGTCCCGCGGCTCGCGGGCGGTCGGCTCGAAGGCCTGGGAGAGGGCCAGGCCGCGCAGCGCAGACAGCGCGAGATTGACCCGGGCGTTGAGGTCGTCGGGCTGCGGGCTGTCCTTGCCCGCGAGGTCGGGCACCGTCGCTGCGATCTCCCGTGCGAGCTGGCGCTCGAGCGGGACGAGGCGGTCGTAGAGCTCGCGGTCGTCCGCGGCCGCGACCCAGAGCTTCACGAAGATCGTGAAGATCGGGCTGCTGAAGTCCTGCCAGATGAGGTCGAGCACCGCGCGGGTGCGCGCGGGCCGGGCGCTGGGAAGGTCGGCCATCCGGGCGCGCAGGTTCGCCGTGCGCTGGTTGGCGGCCTGCTCGAGCGCGGCCCCGACGAGGTCGACCCGCCGCGGGAAGTGGTGGGTCTGCGCCCCCTGGGACACGCCCGCGATCTCGGCGACGCGCCGGGTCGTCGTTCCGGCGTAGCCCACCTCGAGCAGGCTCGTGAGCGTCGCGTCGAGCAGCTTGCGCCGCGTCTCGGCGGTGCGTTCCTCCTGCGTGCGGCGGATGGGCCGGGGTTCGGTCGTCGACATCGGGCGTCTCCGACCCTACACAGATATGTACAAAGCAAGCGTTCGGTATGTATCCTGGGCCCATGGCCACAGCCACCACTTCCGGACGCACGATCTTCGAGTCCGAGCACGACGACTACCGCGAGAGCTTCCGCCGCTTCCTCGAGGCGGAGGTCAAGCCGCACTACGACGACTGGAACGCGGCGGGAATCATCCCGCGCGAGATGTTCGCCAAGGCCGCCGAGCACGGCTTCCTGGCGATGGAGGTGCCCGAGGAGTACGGCGGCCAGGGCGTCGACGACTGGCGCTTCAACGTCGTCCTCATGGAGGAGGCCGCGACCTCCGGCGTCGGCGACGCGTGGGCCGGCCCGCTGCTGCACACCGACGTCTGCCTGCCCTACTTCATGGCGAGCTGCACCGAGGAGCAGAAGGCGCGCTGGCTGCCGGGGATGGCGTCGGGCGAGCTCATCGCCGCGGTCGCGATGACCGAGCCGGGCACGGGTTCCGACCTCGCCGCGATCGCCACCAGCGCCAAGCGCGACGGCGACACGTACATCCTCAACGGCGCGAAGACGTTCATCACGAACGGCATCAACGCCGACCTCGTCATCGTCGCCGCGCGCACGAGCGACGATCCGCATGGCGGCCTGTCGCTCTTCATCGTCGAGCGCGGGTTCGACGGCTTCGAGCGCGGCAAGCAGATCGAGAAGCTCGGCCAGCACGCGTCCGACACCGCGGAGCTGTTCTTCAACGACTGCGTGGTCCCCGCGGAGAACCTCCTCGGCGAGGAGGGCTCGGGCTTCTACCAGCTCGTCGCGCGCCTGGTGCCCGAGCGCCTGACCCTGGCGGTCAGCTCGGTCGCGGGCTGCGAGACGGTGCTGGAGCAGACGCTGGAGTACGTCAAGGAGCGCAAGGCGTTCGGCCGCCCGATCGGGACGTTCCAGAACTCCCGCTTCAAGATGGCCGAGATGAAGACGGAGATCACGATCACCCGCGCCTTCGTCGACCAGTGCATCAGCAAGTACGTCGCCGGCACCTGCGGGGTCGACGAGGCCGCGATGGCCAAGTACTACACGACCGATCTGCTCTGCAAGGTCGCCGACGAGTGCCTCCAGTTGCACGGCGGCTACGGCTACACCAAGGAGTACAAGATCGGCCAGGCGTGGATCGACGCCCGCGTCGGGCGGATCTACGCGGGCACGAACGAGATCATGAAGGAGCTCATCGGCAAGACCATGGGCTTGTGAGGCAGGGCCTCACAAGCCCAGCTCTTTCGACCAAGCGTGCGCGCGTCCCGCGGCCCGGTCTGGGGGCCGCGGGACGCCGCGCGAACTACCCGGCTAGAAGGGGCAGCTCGAGCTGTACGTCGAGAACTCGCCGGCGGTCAGCGCCGCCGGGCCGGGGCAGATGAACTGCGCGTAGCGCGTGTCGTTGTCGACGAAGCGCTTGAGCCAGGTCAGGACGCTCGCCATGTTGCGCTGCGTGTAGACGTTGGTGGCGAAGTGGCCGCCGCTGGGGTACTCGATGTAGGCCTTCGGCGTCGTGGCCGGGATCGAGCGGTGGAACGGGATGACGTGCATGAACGTTGGCGCGATGACGTCGTCCGCGATGCCGATCTGGAGGTTCGGCACCGTGATCTCGGGCCACGAGCCGTCCTGATGCCACGAGGCGAGACCGATGGCCGCCTTCAGCGCGGGGCGGGCCTTCGAGGCCGAGAGCGTCCCGCCGCCGCCCATGGAATGGCCGATGACCGCCTGGCGGGTCGGGTCGACGATGTTCTTCGTCGAGGCCGCAACCTTCATGTGGTCCAGCGCCATCAGCAGCGCCTTGCCGCGGCTCGGGGGCAGATCGAACGGGGTGTTGGTGTTGAACGCCATGACGACGAAGCCGTTGGAGGCGAGCTTCTGACCGAGCCAACGGGTCGCCGACATGTCCTCGGTGAACCCGGGCGCCATGGCGACGATGCCGAACTTCTCGCCGGTGGTCGTGACCGGCCGCCAGATCATCCCGATGCTGAAGGCGCTCGACGCCGCCTCGGTGACGCGCACAGCGGTCACGGCGTACGGACCCTGGGCGGCGCGAACCGACGCGACGGTGGGATCGGGACCCTTGGCGAAGGGGTTGGCGGCGGCAGGGGCCGCTGTGACCGCGAGCGCGAGCAGCGCAAACGCGGCCATCAGGAGATGGCGTAGGCGCATCGAGAACCTCATGAGACAGGCAGCGGAGCTGCCGTGGACAGGGAGCGCCGGACAGGGCGCGCGGGCACGGTACAGCTCGGTACCCGTAACGGGCAACCTCAAGTGCCGTAGTGATAATCCGCGTCTCTCGGCGGGTCAGCGACGGCGGGCGGCGCGCACGACGGTGAACCCCGCACGGCGCGTGGCCCCGCCGGTGCTCGCGCGGGCGATCAGCCGGTAGCGGCCGACCCGCAGCTGCCGGCCGCCGAGGCGTCCTGCGAACCGGATCGTGGTGGCGCCGGGCCGGACCGCCCGTGTGAAGCTCTCGCGGACCGCGACGAAGCGCGTGCACGCCGACCGGCGGCGGTTGGCCCGGGTCGGCGCGACGCACCGCCCGCCGACGCGCCGCCCGCCACGCGCCCGCTGGACGGTGAACCGCACCGTGCCGGCGATGTTCGCGCGGACCGCGATGCGGGCGGCGCCCCCGGCGATCCGCCAGCGGTTCGGGGTGACACGCAGCGCGGTGAGGATGAACCGCTCGGGCGGCGTGGTGGACGGCGGCGGTGCCACGCCGGGGGCCGGCACCTCGACGGCGCCGGCATCGCACGCAACGCCCTGTGGCCGTGCCAGCCCGCGCTGGTCCACGGCGCCCGCCGCGCACGACGGGTCGGCATCGACGGCCGGGCTTCCGGGCGCCGGGACCATGGTCGCAGTCGCGCCGCCGTGGTCGGCGAGAGGGCCGAGCTGCAGCGGCGCGGTGCGCTCCAGCGCGCAGGCCGGGTCGGCGCTGGCGTTCGCCCCGAGGCTCCCGATCGCGCCGGCACACGAGCCGACGATCGACGCGTGCGCCGCGATCGCGCCCCGGACGTCGGGCCCGCCCGCGTTCTGCGCGACCGTCGTCCCGCGCACGGTCGCCAGGCCCTGATCCGCGGCGATGCCCGCCCCGTCGGGTGCGGTGTTGCCGGAGATGGTCGTGTTCACCGCGGTCACCCGTGAGCCGGCGCCGCCGAGGTAGATGGCGCCGCCCTTCCCGGTCGCGACGTTGGCCGTCAGCGTGCTGTGGGCGAGCTCCACCGTACCGCCCGTCGCGTCGATCGCGGCGCCGTTGGCCGCGGTGTTCCCGCTGAAGACGACGTTTGTCGCCCGGAAGGTCATGCCCGAGCCGAACAGCAGGACGGCCGACGCGTTGCGCGATCCGGTGAGGGTGACCCCCGACAGGTCCAGCGTCGCGTTCTGCTCGACGAGGAACACGCGTCCGTCTCCACCGCTGACCTCACGGATGGCCGTGGTGCGGGGATCGGCGCCGACGATCTCGACCTGCTCGCCGATGGACACGATGAGGTCCTGGCCGGTCTGGTCGTACGTGCCGGGCGGGACGCGGATGGTGTCGCGGCCCGGCACCGTCTTGGCGTCGGCGATCGCCTGGCGCAGCGTGCACTGACCGGGTAGGGCGCAGTTGCCGTTCCCGGGGGCGGTGCTGTCGACCTGGAACTCCGCTGCGGTGGCGGGGCTCGCCGCGGCGAGGGTCAGGAGGGCGGTGAGAACCAGCGTGCGCACACCGGGACAACCGGCGTGCGCGCCAGGACTTACGCCTCGGGCTCGATATCCGTGACCTGGCCGAGCATCTGCGGCAGGACCGCGAAGAACATCTCCTCGAGCTCGTCGGGCACGGTCAGCGTGACGCCCTCGAAGTGAAAGTGGTCGCCGTGGGCGCGCACGTGGGTCTCCACCGACGCGCCCGCGATGACGAAGAACGGGATGAGCGAGAAGTACTCGAGGTCCTCGAACTCCTCGGGCTCGATCCCGGTGTCGACGAGGAGCTTCCAGAGCCGGTCGTCGTACTGCGAGTCGCCGACGGAGATGCGCGCGATCTGGGTCATGCCCCCA
>SYBY01000304.1 GCA_005788585.1 Actinomycetota bacterium
CCCGGCATGCAGGAGCTCGTCGCGGCCGGCCACCTGGGTCAGAAGACGGGGAAGGGTTTCTATGAGTACGGCAGCTGAGCAGGGCGCCGCGCTGGCGCAGCGCCTGATCCTCAAGGCGATCGTCGAGGCGTGCCTGGTGCTCGAGGAGGGCGTCTCCACGGCGCGCGAGATCGACCTCGGCATGATGGCCGGCGCAGGTTTCCCGTCCGGCCCGCTGGCCGGTGCCGACGCGTGGGGGATCGACACCGTCGTCGCCGAGCTCGAGCGCATGGCCGAAGAGGTCGACCCCGAGTTCGAGCCGCCCGCCATCCTGCGCCGCCTGGTCGGCCAGGGCCGCCTCGGCGTGAAGAGCGGTCAGGGCTTCTACCCGTACCCGCGGCCCGACGAGGGCTACGGCGACAAGAAGGTCCAGCTCGAGACCCGCGGGAACATCGCGATCGCGTGGCTGGCCTCGCCGCCGGCGAACTCGCTGAGCCCGGAGGTCATCGGGCAGCTCGAGGACGTCTGGCGTGCGGTGGAGCACGATGCCGCGATCCGGGTGCTCGTCATCGCCTCGGCCAACCAGCAGCTGTTCTGTGCGGGGGCCGACATCAAGGCGTTCACGAAGATGGAGCACGCCGACGAGGTCAGGGCGCTCGTGACGAAGACCCACCGGCTCCTGCAGTCGTTCGAGGCGGGGGACACCGTCACGATCGCCGCGGTCAACGCCCCGGCCTACGGCGGCGGCAACGAGCTGCTCATGGCGTGTGACCTGCGCGTCGCGGCGCAGTCGGCCATGTTCGGCCAGCCCGAGATCGACCTGGGCATCATCCCCGGCTTCGGCGGCACGCAGCGGCTGCCGCGCCTCGTCGGCTACGCCAAGGCGCTGGAGATGAACCTCACCGGCCAGCCGATCGGCGCCGAGACGGCGTACGAGCACGGCCTGGTCAACCAGGTCGTCCCCGACCACGAGCTGTTCGACGCCGCGATGCTGTGGGCGCGCAAGCTCGCTGGCCAGGCGCCGCTGGCGGTCGCCGCGACGAAGCGGGCGATGATCGCCGCGGGCGGTGGGCTGGACAGCGGCATCGCCGCCGAGGAGCGCGAGTTCACGTCCGTCTTCATGACCGACGACGCCAAGGAGGGCATCGGCGCCTTCCTCGGCAAGAGGAGCGCGCGGTGGCAGGCACGCTGACCGGCGCGGTCGATCGCCTGGCCGAGCTGGTCCGTGGCGCCGAGTCGGTCGTCGCGCTCACCGGCGCGGGGATCAGCGTCCCGTCGGGGATCCCGGACTTCCGCACGCCCGGCACGGGCCTGTGGGAGAACGTCGACCCCATGGAGGTCGCGCACATCGACGCGTGGCGCGCCGACCCGTCCCGGTTCTGGCACTTCTACGGCGACCGGTTCCAGTCGCTGCGCGACAAGGAGCCGAACGCGGCCCACTCCGCGCTGGCGGAGCTCGAGCGCCGCGGGGTGCTGACGGGTGTGGTGACGCAGAACATCGACATGCTGCACCGCCGCGCGGGCACGCAGAACCTCGTCGAGGTGCACGGCACGATCGAGCACTCCTCGTGCCTGGACTGCGGCGACCAGTACCCGCTCGACGTGGTCCGCCTGCGGCTGGCGCAGTCGCTCGACGGGTTCCCGGCGTGTGACTGCGGACGGCCGCTGAAGCCCGACGTCGTCCTGTTCGGCGAGTGGCTTCCGGAGGGTGCGCTGGAGCGCGCCTATGCGATGGCGGCGGGCGCCGACGTGTTGCTGTGCATCGGCACGTCGCTGGAGGTCCAGCCGATCGCGCAGCTGCCCGGGATCACGCAGCAGACGGGTGGTCAGGTGGCGATCGTCACGCAGGGTCCCACGCCGTGGGACGACCGGTGCGCGGTGAAGCTCGACGGGGACGTCGAGGCGGAGCTGTCGGCGCTGGTGGCGGCGCTGTAGGACACGCGCCGGCCCCGGGCTGTGGCGCGAATGTCAGCCCCAGCCGGACAAAAGCGACACAGTGGCGTCGAGGGGCGCTTCCGCGGAAGCGCCTACCGCCGCACGCGCCGCATCAGGTCGACATCGAGCTCGTCCAGCGACGCGACGACCGCGCCCGTCAGCGCCAGCGCGTCATCCTCCGGCGGGTACTGCGGGTTGGGCAGCGCGATGACCGCCAGCCCGGCGGCCGCGGCGCTGCGGATCCCGTTGCCCGAGTCCTCGACCGCCACACACGCGGCGGGGTCCACTCCCAACCGCGCCACGCACGCCGCGTAGACGTCCGGTGACGGCTTCCCTGCCGCGACCTCCTCGGACGACACGGTCGCGCTGAAGTGCGCATGCAGGCCCGACGCCGCGAGCACGAGGTCGATGATCTCCCGGTTCGACGACGAGGCGAGCCCCAGCGGGAACGCGGCCGCGAGGCGCTCGACCGCGGCGACCGCGCCCGGCAGCAGCGGCAGGTCGCGCTCGTAGCCGGCGCGCATCCGCCGCACGACGTCGGCGTTGATCTCGGCGGGGGAGAGCGGCACGCGCAGCTCCTCGGCGACGTAGACCGGCCACTCCTTCGAGCTCATGCCCAGCATCGCCGTCTCGGCGCCGTCCGGCCAGACGCCGCCGGTCTCGGCGACGAGGTCGCGGCGCGCCTGGTCCCACAGGTGCTCGGAGTCCACCAGGACGCCGTCCATGTCGAAGATGACCGCGGACACGGTCATCGCAGGGCCTCGACGGTGCGGGCCCGCAGGGCGGCTTCCAGGCGCTTCAGCGCGTGCTGCACGGCGTCGGCCTGATCGCGCTGCAGGCCCCCCTCGAGCGCGCGGGCGGCCGCGGCGTCGGCGCCGTCCTGGAGCTCGTCGAGTTCGCCCAGCCTGTCGCGCAGGTCACCCGCGTCGCGCCAGGGCTGCAACTCGGCGCGCGCGGCGCGCAGGGCCATTTGGAGCTGGAGGGCGGCTTCGCGCTCGCGTCCGGCGTCGAGGTCGCTGCGCGCGCGCAGCGTGAGCTCCTCGCACGCCAGCGCGGCGTCCCGGCCGCCGAGGAGTGCCGCGAGGCGCTCCTGGGGGCGCAGCGTTGCCGCGCGGGCGCCCTTGGCCTCACGGGCCGGTGGGAGCGTGACCGCGGCCTCCCAGGCGGCGTCGGCCACCTGCTCACCCGCGCCGTAGCCCACGCGGACGGCGAGGGCCTGGGCGGTGGCGAGGTCGCGGGACGCGGGATCGCGCGCGGCGACGCGGTGCAGGTGCAGCACCCGGTCGAGTCGCAGGACCGCGTCGTGCACCAGGGCGTCGTGGTCGGCGCGCCGCAGCCAGTCCGCGGCGGCGTCGTTGCCGGCCAGCGGGGTGGCATCGATGACGGTCACGCGCCAGACGGGAACCTCGCGCGGGGAAGGGTTGGGATCCTCCGTGCGCGGCCGGCGGCGTGGCCTGCGACGCTCGGTCGCGCTGATCTCCTTCACGACGATGACGTGGCCTGGCGGCTCACCGAGGTGCTCGCGCACGACGTAGCGGCCGGCCGGCGGGCCCGGTGCCCACGGCAGCTCGAACTGGACGAAGCGGAAGGCGGTGTCGCCGCTCACAGACGACGACGCTACTCGGCGTCGTCGCCGGACTCGTCGCGCGGAGGCGTGACGGTCAGCGCGTACTTCGAAGGCTCGGTCGGGATCTCGG